>CAZSXL010000034.1:0-9253 GCA_964611225.1 uncultured Gammaproteobacteria bacterium | reverse complement strand
CCGCTTTAGTTTCGTTCTTAGTAAGCGGCTTAAGATTAGTACTTGACTTGCCTCCTGCTACAACAGGCTTTTTTTGCACCATAATCCGATAACTATACCAAAAAAAACACGATCATGCTAGTGTACAGAACATGGCCGATTTAGACACTTTATTACACCGGGGCGTTGATACCATTTACCCATCCACGGAAGCGCTGAGGGAACTACTAAACAGTGGTAAAAAGATCACGCTCTATTTGGGCGTGGATCCAACCGGAGCAAAGCTGCACATTGGACACACTGTCGCTTTACGGAAGCTAGCGCAGTTTCAACAAGCCGGACACAAAGTGATTTTGCTGATCGGGGATTTTACTGGTCGGATTGGTGACCCCACGGGTAAAGACAAAACACGTGTTCCGTTAACATCAGAGCAACTAGCTGAAAACGCACAGACTTACCAACAACAAGCGGCTAAGATTTTGGATTTTGACCACCCAACTAACCCGGTAGAGTTGCGCTACAACAGCACCTGGCTGGCAAAACTTACCTTTGCCGATGTGATTAAACTAGCCGCCCACTTTACCGTGCAGCAAATGTTAGAACGCGACATGTTTGAGCAGCGCCTGCAAGCCAACAAACCAATTTCAATGCATGAATTTTTCTACCCGCTGATGCAGGGTTATGACTCGGTAGCGATGGATGTAGATTTAGAAATCGGCGGCACCGACCAGACCTTTAACATGTTGGCCGGTCGGACATTGCAGAAAGAAATTAACCACCGCGAAAAGTTTGTGATTACTGTACCCCTGCTGGCTGACTCTACGGGCGTGAAGATAGGCAAGTCTGAAGGTAACGTGATCGCCATCACTGCCGCTCCCGCTGACCTGTACGGAAAAATTATGGCGCTGGGCGATGATGTGATCGTGCAGGCCTTTGAGTTGTGCACGGATGTACAGACGCAAGAGATTAAGGAGATTGCGCAACAACTAGCTGCTGGAGACAATCCCAAGTTTGCTAAAATGCGCTTAGCGCGGGAGATTGTCACTTTGTACCACGATGCCACCGCAGCCACCGCAGCTGAGGCAGAGTTTCATCAAGTGTTTACTGAACATGGTAAGCCAACTGAGATCCCTAAGTTACCAGTACCTAGTACTACAGAAGCGCTGACTGTGTTGGTTGAGTTGAAGTTAGCAGAAACTAAAAATGCTGCCAAACGTTTATTTGAACAGGGTGGGGTGAAGTTGAATGATGTGAAGGTGACGGATTGGAAAGCACCCCTCACTTTAAAAAGCGGAGATATTCTGCAGGTAGGCAAACGAAGCTTTGTTGAACTTTACTAACCACCGTCCGGATCCCGCAGCTCACCCCATAGAAAATTTATACAAAAAGTCCTTTATCCAAAGGGCTTTTTAGTTCTAACACAGTCGTAAACATGCCTTAAAAGACAAAGTTACTGTTTCCCTCTTTCTTGGTTTATGTGCAATAATATATCTATGGATACTAGTGAGCAATCCAAAACTAAGCAAATTAAGCGATCCTATAATATAGTTGTGATTTTCTTCTTTATTATTATGGGAATTATCCTTGCAGGCTGTCTGTACCTAAAATCTTTTTCTCCCACTTATCTTTTTATCAATAATACTCCATTTCAAGTTCATACATCTCTTGTCGGAAGCAGCTCGCCTACAGTTCCTCTTGATATTGCTCCGGGTGAACGGCAGCTTGTACATTGGTCTTGGGTGTCAGGTCAGCTAGATCTACCACGTAGATCTGATGGTGAAAGAATCCAACCTAAATATAATCTCATCATTTTTAAGGTATTTTACCTTTCAGATTTTCCTGATACCTGGTTTGCTAAAGAAGAAACGGCAACGTCCCTTGTCTCTTGCATGGATTCTTTATATGTTGATAGACGAGACTATTACAGTTATTGGAAGGGAAAATTTTCTGGTCTTTATCCGAATCTAAGAGTATACGACGCCGGAGCATATTGTGAATTGAGTAATGGTAATCAACTCATCTCATTTAGCCACTTTCCCGCAGATGGAGAAGGTTCAGGCAAAGGCCAAACAATAATTCTATTCGACAAAGAGGATAATGTGCTTAAAGCTACAGAAAATTTTTATTGCCAAACTATGGGTGATCTCGGTTATCCTGTGTTTGAATCTTTGGAAGATACTATTGTTACCATGACATGCAACAGCGGAGACGCCGGACAGTTTCTTAAATCAACCTACGAATTGGATTTAGAAACTTTTCAGTATAGTTTAACAAACAAAGATACAAGTTTACCTGAATAATAGCTAAATGTAGTGAGCAACGCTAGGATGTAGCCATTAAAGTAGTTCTAATGTTCTCCACTAGGCGACCCAACTCAGAAAGCCCACAACATGGGTCTTTTTGGTTCTAAATTTTTTTCGATCACTCCCTAATATTAATAAAGGGTGAATTTCTGTTCATTTTAACTACTATTCACTATTAATTGTAAATATATAGTGAATAGTAAGCAATGGCTGCTAACCCTGCAGTTGTTTCCGGTAAAATGCTGCGGCTTCTTCTGGCGGGATGGGGTTGATAATCAAACCAGAACCAATCTCCACGCCGGCCCAGGCGGAGCCGCGGGGGGTTAGCTTCATGTAGAAGTGTTGGTCAGAGTCGTCGACCAGTTGATGAAAATAGTAGTTGTAGGGCAAATATAACTTGTGGTTGATGGTGTACAGCAGCCGCTTCATAATTTTGGCCCACGATAACCGTTCAGCCTGAGTGAGTAAAGCAATGTTGTCGCGGTGTTTCTTAGGTAGAATCCAGACTTCGTAGTTGTGCATCGAGGCGTAGGGACAAAACGCGATCACATTTTTATCCTCCCAGATAAACCGTGCACTGGAGCGCTCACGCTTAATCACCGCACAATAGATACAGGTGCCATGTACAGTTCGATAATCCTTTGAACGGTTCGACTTGTCACGAATATGCGGTGGTACAAACTCAGTAGCGAAAATTTGTGAGTGGGCATGACATAACGAAGCTCCAGCGCGACCGCCAGCATTTTTAAAGATCAGCACATAGTTGAGGCGGGGGTTTTTAGCCAGAGCTGCCGTGCGTTTCGCGTATACGGCTAGAATAGCTGCTACATGACTAGTAGGCAGGTCTTCTAGGTGGATATTAGGACTAGGTGTTTCCACTACCAGTTCGTGCTCGCCGTACGCTTTGGGATTGTCCAGCGACACGGCCGGAAACTTATTGGCTGCCACGTACACTTTCCAGTTACGCTTTGAGCCCACGATTGCCAGCGCCGGCTCTTTATTGATATTCAACGGAGATAACGGACTATCTTCAGGGCGTAGTAATGGGCAGGCTTCGGCTTGTTCAACGTTTTGGTGTGGGCGTTTTTTGCGCAATGGCGCAATCAAGACGTACTTTTCTTGAATGTAATCTTTACGTAACTCGGATCGTTTGACCGTCATGCTTCCCGATAATCGTTTTTAGTTGGGTCAATCAGAAAACCAGCTAAATCTTTTTTTCCGATCAAGACAGAGTAGAGTAGAATTTTGCGGTCTACGATACTGGCAATAGTAGTAATGTGCTTGTCATGTAAATGGATGTGGATGCGCACATACGGGCGGATGCTGATACTGTTAGTAGCTGGAATGACACGCACATCGTATAGGCCTGGTATTTGTTTGCGTAATTTTGGAGTAACTTCTGTGCGAATACGCTCGCGGACAGCCTGATAGTTTTGTTTGGTCAGCTTCAGTTTAGGCATCAGGCGTTTAAACTCTTGGTAGACAGGAAAGAGGCCAAGTTTTTTTGCCACGGAAATATCAATGGCCGTGGTGCGCGCGCCAGTATCGATTTTAGCTTTGCGGCGAATAAATTTTTTTGTATTTGGGATGAATAGCCGAACTTCTTCTTCCAAGCCAATGATAGGTTTACGCATAACTACATCATACCACGGGTTGGGTTGATTAAGAACCCGCTCAAGTCACGTCGTCCAATCACCATCGGGTGCGACAACTTGTTATCCAATGCTACGGCTACCGGTGTCGTCAGTTTTTTCCCGCCTAACTCAAAGGTGAGGGTTAGCTTGGGTCGAATCAGGTACTGTCCATCTGAGCGCACGGCGGCCACATCTACCCAGTCATTGTGTTGTTCCATAATGCGGGCACGATAGGTTTCTTCGGCAGCTTGCGCACGGTCTGCTGCCACGCCGCTGGGAATGTCCATTGTTTCTAAAGCCGTTAGCGCTGCTGTAAAGCCAAGTTTCTGCGCCAGTCCTTTTGTAATGGTGGTGGAGGCCAACCCAGTGTCGACTAGGGCGCGTAATTGCGAAGCAGTACCTTTTTTATCGTAGACCGTGGTAGTTTCTAGTACGCCCAACACTTGTCCTTGGTCAGGGTTGTCTGGGTGATCATGGCGACCAAACAGCTCCTTGCACACACTTAACCCTTTGGCGGTGCTCGTAATCGTTAGACCGGCCACGCGTTCTAAACGGTCACGCAGAGTAGCGTGGTTGGCATTTTGAATCTCTAGACCGGGATGTCCATTCACTTCTAAGATGACTGGTCCATACTGTTTGTCTAGGACCAGATCAACGCCAGCATAGCCTAGCCCAACCGCGCGCGTCGCCTCGATACTGATCCTTAGTAGCTCATCCCAGTGTGGAATGCGCAGCCCACGGAGAGGAGTTTTAAAATCTGGGTGTTCGTGAATCTCACCTAACTCTTTGGAGACAGCAAAGGTGGTTTCTCCGGTGGTGAGATCAATACCAACGCCAATGCCACCAATCTGTAAGTTGGCTTTACCTTGTGATGCCTTGGTGGGCAGACGGAGCATTGCCATCACGGGTACACCATTAAAAACGATCACGCGGATATCGGGAATGCCCTGGTAACTGACACCCTTAAACTCCTCGGTGAGGCGTAGGCGTTCTTCAAAATAGGCGATATCCTGGATGTTGGACATGGAAAAGTTACCATCTAAGACGTTACTCACATGACGGCGTAAGTCTGTGACGCTGTACGTTTCTTCGCCAGTGCTAATCCAGCGACCCTGTTTGTCTTTCCCGTAGAGTACAATAATGCCACCACCACCGAGGCCAAAGTTTGGTTTGACCACCACACTGCCAGGCAGACTATTCCAATCAAAGTTAAACAACTCTTTACGGTTATGGATGGTACCGCAGAGCTTAGCGGTGGGTAAGCCAGCAGCTAAGAGCTTTTCTTTGGTAGCTAGTTTATTGTTGGCAGTTTTAACTGCTCGACTGGTGTTGTAAGGGCGCACAAACACCAGGTTGCGGGCATTCATCCCTAAAACAGCATTGGCGCGTGTAAACCAGGAGGCCATTACGGTTTAGGATTAGCTTTCAGCAGCTTGCGGAAGCGGAAGTACTCGACAATGCGTAAGCCCGAGAACCGTCCCAGTAAAATATTAATAATAATCGTCAATAAGACAATTTCTGGGTAGCCCAACACCAGGGTCGTCAGTTCCTCCCAGGTGACTATGAGGTAACTGATAATAGCTAGGGCAAGCGTTTCGGCTGTAAGAACAATGGCTTGGCGGTTGCCTTGCTCAATTTGCACTTCCACAAACTTTTCGGTCAGAATCATCATCACCAGCACAGGGAAAATAGACAAGGACAAAATGCTGCTTTCACCAAGGTAGCTGGACACTAACAGTAATCCAAAAATGGTAAAACTAACGGCTGTGAGTACAATCGCCATGCGTGGTAAGTACAAAATACGCAGTCGTCGGGCGGCAATGCGTGCCAGGGTGGGGGCGGCCAGGATGACTAGAAAAATCAAGACACCATAACGCAACCCAGTGACGATGAACGACAGCGTCATAATCGATGGTACATAGATACCAAAGGCTTTTACTCCTACGATTTGGCGACCAAAAGAAATTAACGTGGCGACAATTGGTAGTACTAACAATAAGAAGATCGTATCCTGACTCACCCCTTTGTTAATGAGGTAGTTTACTCCGTACGACAAAAAGTTGAGAGGGGTAATATTTTCTAAAGCGCGTTGACTGTGACGGCCAATCAGTTGGTAAGGAACAGCTTCACTTTGTAACTGTTCGGTCAATTTATCCACTGCTGGGTTAGCCAAAATTGGTTCTAATGCTGGAGCAGTCGTGAGCATAACGTACTGTGGTAGTAGGGTGTTATAAGTGGTCTGGGCAATCCGGCCAAGAGCACCGCTAGTGGGATGATCACTGATTTGGATAATAGCTTTTTGGGCAAAACTAATGGAACCAGCGGAACTAGCGGCGCCCCCACTGCTTAAAATCTGGCCAACTTCGGTTAACGCATTTAAGCCAATATTCTGTTCTGTCCAGATCAGTACAACGGCTGCTTGGGTGATATCGGCTTCAGACGATACAATTTGTTCGGCTACGTTTCTGGTTAGTACGTAATCGAGCGTAGCGCTATCACTAGGGCGGATCACCACCAATAGTGTGCCATTGCGTTGCGCGTATTGGCGGTAGTAGCGTAACTGATCACGTGATACTGAGTCGTCCGCAATTAATAGCGCAACATCTTCAGCCACCGAAACTAAGGCCGAGTCGTGTGAGGTTTCCTCACCATTGTTAACGGTGAGCTTGGCCTTGTACGTGCCGGGTTGAGCATAAATGTGTGAAGCATCGATTCCTTTGAACGTTTGGCCATCACCAAAGTCCCAGTTGTAGGTTAACTTTGCGTCACTGGGCCCGCTAGAGGCAGAGGCATCAAACAGTACGTTGCGGCCAACGGCAACATTTTTGTCGGCGCCAGCTTCTGCCACTAACGGGACTTGTTCAGTCAGGGTGGCTTCCGTTGGAGTTGCCGTGTCTTCTTCCTGCGCTAACACTACAGAAGAAGTAGACAACAGTGAGACAACTAAACCAAGGCTAAGGCAGATAGTATTAATCCAGGTTCGCATAACGTTGAGTAGTTAGGGCAATGGCCAAAGCATCGGCGGCATCATCTGGTTTAGGTGCTTTGGAGAGCTTAAATATAGACTGCACCATGTATTGTATCTGTTGTTTGTCCGCTCGGCCATAGCCAGTCAAACTTTGTTTTACTTGCAACGGGGTTAGCTCCAATAACGGGATATGTCGTTGAGCGATCGCCAACAGAATAATACCGCGGGCATGACCAACATCTAACGCGGTCGTAACATTGCGAGCAAAAAATAATTGCTCACAACCAGCCCGAGCCACCTTATACTGGTCGAGCAGCTCTGTCAGTTGGTTATAGAGCAATACTAACCGTTGGCCTAAAGGGGTTTTGGCGGGGGTTCTTAAGACGCCATACTCTAAAATGGCATCACCTTGAATAACACCATAACCGGTGATGGCCAGGCCAGGGTCAAAGCCGATAACGATATTAGCTTTGGCGGTATCAGTCTTGCGCATTGTGAGTCACGTCAACTACATCTTCATTGTCTTCTAAATCTTCTAGTAGGTCTGCGAACTTTTGTGACGTTGTGTCATCTGACAAAACTACTTTATATACCTCGGCTTGTTTAAAGAGGTAACGCACAGAACCGGGCCCACCTAAATTACCACCAAACTTAGTGAGAGTGCTTTTAATGAAACTAGCGCTACGGTTGGTATTATCGGTGGCACAGTGCACTAACAAGGCGACACCACCAGGACCATAACACTCATAGGTGATCTCTTCGATCTGTTGACCAGGCAGTTCGCCGGCTCCACGGAGGATAGCGCGCTCGATCACATCCTTAGTCATGTTGGCTTCCCGAGCAGTATCTACGGCTAAGCGCAAGCTCGGATTCATCTCTGGGTCCTTGCCTTTCTTGGCCGCAATGCTAATATTTTTTGAGAGCTTGGTGAATAAGGCACCGCGCTTGGCGTCGGCAGCCCCCTTGGATCGTTTGATGGTTGCCCATTTCGAGTGTCCTGACATAAAATCACCGAGTAGCGTACTGAATTTATCCATTAAAGTCAAGATCATATGATGATTGTAGACGAACGTAACATGCTGGGTTCTATCGATATGTTGGCCCAGCAGGTGCGCCATGCCTGGGAAAGCACGGCTGGCATTACCCTACCAGCCGAGGTCAAACACTGCCGCCAGGTGGTCTTATTTGGCATGGGCGGGTCAGCCCTGGGGATGGATGTGGCTCGGGCTGTATACGCTAGCAGCGCCACCGTGCCGCTCTTAGTCGTCAATGACTATGTCCTTCCAGGATACGTCTCGACTGATACTTTGGCTATCTTGTCCAGCTATTCTGGTACTACAGAAGAAACTGTCATAGCGGCAAAACTGGTACAAGCCCGGACTAAACTACTAGCGGTAGTGACCACAGGCGGCCCATTAGCTGACCTGATGACACAGCAACAGATACCAGGCTATAAGATTGAGGCAACATACAACCCTTGTGGCCAGCCGCGAATTGCGGTGGGTTATGCCGTGACCGGTATTTTGCGTTTACTGCAACAAGCTGGTTGCATTAGTTTAACCGATACCGAAATTGATGACGCCGCCCACTTTATGGATGGCAATCGTGAACTGTTACGCGATGCTGCGCAAGCCACCGCTGAACGCTGCCAGGATAAGCTAGTGCTCTTTGTAGGTAGCGAACACCTGCTGGGTAATGTCCACGTGATGACGAACCAGACGAACGAGAACGGCAAGCACTTTGCTTGTTATTTTCCTATTCCCGAACTCAACCACCACTTGATGGAAGGGCTAGGCAACCCGCCGGCTGCTAAACAGCTTCATATTGTATTTGTTGAATCGAACTTGTATCATGAGCGCGTTCAAAAACGTTATGTGGTCACTAAAGAGATTTTGGATAAACAAGGTATCTCCTACGAAACGTTTTTGCCAGCAGCCGCTACGCCACTGCAACAAGCCTATGAAGTACTACAATGGGGTAGTTATGTTAGTTTCTACATTGCGGCTACCCATGGTATCGACCCCTCACCTATCCCCTGGGTAGACTACTTTAAGCATGCTCTGGCGAAGTAAGTACGTCGAGTTGGCAGTAGTCATCTGCGTCAGTGCAGTGTTGTTTGCTTGTTACCAGGCGATTCCCGTTTTTCCTGACCCCGACTCGTTCTATCATGCGCGCTTGGCAGCCATGATGGTGGAACAGGGTTTAGTGTGGCAGTTTCCGTGGTTGCCGTTTACGACTCTGGGTCAGTCGTTTGCGGACCATCACTTGCTGTACCACATTTTTTTAATGCCCTTTGTAGCCGGACACAATCCGATGATCGGTGTGAAGGTGGCTCAAGTGGTGCTAGCAACCATACTCACTGTGACCTG
>CAZSXL010000033.1:0-9552 GCA_964611225.1 uncultured Gammaproteobacteria bacterium | reverse complement strand
TTTGTACTTTTAAATAGTGTGGCAGCAGCGACAATGGAATATCTAACATTTGGTAATACAACACTCGCCGAATATCCTTGTTCTGTTCGCCAGGAAATAAGCGATCCAATTGCTGCGTCGATTTATGTACCGCATTAACCATGGCTCGCGTGAATGTTTGCACTTCTGTCGATAGGTATTGAAACAATTTATTATAAGAAGAATCAGGGTTAGCTACCCAATTGATCGTTGTACTACCCTCTTTAAAGAAGGCTAACGCTTCATCTTTAATGCTCTGATGAAATATATTGACATCCTTATCAACAGCACTAAGGTAGTGTTCCCAACGTTGTTCTGTTATTGTGAATAACCCCAAGGCGGAGTGTTGGAAGGCGTGAGCCAACTCGTGAATGACTGTTTCATTATTCCTCATGAGACGTCTGAGCTCACGGGTTTTTGGCACTTTAGCTTCACCGTAACGAACCAGGGCTAATGGTACCTGTTCATATTCGCTCGCTGACCAGTCAACCGCTTTACCGCCCAGCTTTGAAGTATGGCTGTACTCTCCTGTAGATTGTACTTTCGAGTGACTGATCTGATCATAGTCGGCGTCGTCCTGCACTATTAAGATAAAGGCTAAAGGGTGAGCTAAAAAGTGCACACCTTTTTTGGGCTCTATATCTTGTTCTCCTTTGCGTTGCATGACATAACGATATACCTCGGCACCCAAGGCAGCAGCTTCTGTGGAGCCTAAATGACGCTCTAGTTTGGTTTGTTGATCTCGACGGTTGCTAGCAGTAGTTTGATACCAGTCTGCAATTTCATTGAGCTTGGTACTGGCCTCTGGAGATAGTTCGTCTAGATCAGTCGGTTCAATCATACTATCCACAGCAAAAGCCGACTCACCTAAACGGTCAAATCGTTTTTCTATGCGGGCTGCCACCACACTAAGGGCATGCCGTTCTGGCATCAACCGCCGCACCACTGTCTCGAAGTGGCGCAACTTTTCACCTTGATCTAAGTGCTCAATGTACGTCGGTTCAGCCGGCTTGTGTGTGGGCAGCTGTCGACGTTTTTCATGGCTCATGATGTGGTCACCTTATCCTCTACTTGATCGAAATATTGATTGGCTGCCTGCAGATACCACCGGTCAGGTGTTTCCCCGGTCGTGCGCATACGCTGGTTCGTTTTGTCTATAATCTCTTCAGCATTACCGATGGAAGTGCGCACCAACATATAAGCCAACATAGCGCGAGCTTGTTCTTGACTGGGTGCACTGGTAATGAGTAGTTCAAAGGCAATGACCTGATCAGAAATCTGCTGCATCATCTCAATCAATTTTATGAAATCATCCCCTAGTGTATCTTGCATTTGCAGCACATAGTCTTCTGTCTTATCCAAAAGTAAAGTGGAGATTCTGTCTGCGTCGCCTGAACGAACGCAGGCGATCAGCTCATCTTCTAAGCCTGCCAATGGACTGTGATCACGCCGCTCCATAATGCCAAAAATAACGTGATTCACGACATGTTGACGCTCATGTAAAATAGTATTACGGACATCCTCGTCATTCAATACTACTACAACTGGAATGGCATGCTGTTCAGTGGCCGTAGCCTGGCGTTCGGGATCATAAAAATGTTCTTGCAGTTGCGCATGTGGTACAAAAAATCCTAAACCAATATCACGCTGATAGACATCTTGCGCTGACAACGATCGAAAAGCAGCTTCATAGTCAGCACGATCATCGATGACTAAGACAAAATGAGCTGGTTCACGCTGCAGGGTCACTGTTCCAGTGGCTAACTTTTTCGTTAATTTTTTATAGACAAACTCCCCCACGGTCCACTCCTGATCACCTGATAACTCAGATAATTCAGCAGTTTGGGCCGACATATACCCATGTAGTTGATCTAACTTCTGTGTGGTGACGCGCTGCCAGTGTTTGAACCGCTCTATCTCCTCAGGAGCAACCTCGATACCTAAACCCTTTACATAGTAATCAATTTGTTCGAGCTCGGTTGGGTGTTCTAACAATAGTTCCTCAACGTGAATGCTCAGCTGAGCATAACGAGCTAAACGGTCAAAACGCTCAGCTGTGACCTCAAAATCAAGCGGCCGATTACGTTCTAACAAAGGTGGTTGCCGCTCCACCATATTAGCTTACCAATGCACGTTTTAAGCGCGCAGCCAAAGCAAACTGGTCAAAATACTTTTCGAGATTATCTGGTGCAATGGCTAGTTCATTGGGGTGAAAAAACAAACTACAAAAAGCTTCACGTGAACGCGTTAATTCTCGTTTGCTAGTATTCCAGCGCTGATCGGCAATCGTCAAATCAAGTAACTCTAGAGCTCGATCAAAGGCTTTTTCCCACCTGGGGAGGTCTTGCTGTTGATGCCAACGCACAGCCCGGTGAACCTCACTACCAATATTACCCATCTGCTCGGCTAAAGTTAATGTTTGCCATCGACCTTGACTCAATGCTGGATGTATTGGTGTAGACATAGACTAGCTAACCAGCTTACGGATTAGCGCACGGATCTGGTCACGCATGGTCGTATCTTCAACATCACGCGACCGGTTGCCTTGTTGTGGACGAATATTGATCATTGAATCAAATTCAATCCACTTATCTTCTAGTTGATCTGGATAGAGATTAATGCCCCATAAGTTTGTCTGCTGTGAACCGTTTTGTAACAATAAAGATTCACCGTCCGCATGCATTTCTCCGCCTAATGCCATCACACCGCGCTCCACATCCACCACTGCTTTGACCATATCACCAAATGTTTCGTCTGCAGCTGTTTTCACCTCTGCACACGATATGTGATCACTGATGATACGAATGTCCATGATTTATAGATAACTTAGGGATAAATCCGATTGATCATGCGGGGGAATGGAATCGTTTCACGGATGTGTTTCGTGCCAGACAGCCAACCAGTAATGCGTTCTAGACCATAGCCAAAACCCGAGTGCGGTACCGAACCGTAGCGGCGTAAATCTAAGTACCATTCATACTCGGCACGCGGCAGATTGAATTCCTCTAGCTTCTTGGACAATAAATCGTAATCATGAATACGTTGTGAACCACCGATAATTTCACCATACCCCTCTGGAGCCAGTAAATCTGAGCACAACACATGGGCGGGATCCGCTGGATCTGGCTGCATATAGAAAGCTTTCACTTTGGCTGGATACTTCATCACAAACACCGGCACATCATGCTGGCTAGTGATCATGGTTTCGTCATCGGCGCCCAGATCGTCATCTTCCTTAATATCGCTGCCAAGTTTTTGTAGCTCTTTGACGGCATCGATGTGGGTCATGCGCACGAATGGTTTATCTAGTACTGCTTGCAGTGGTTTGGTGTCGCGTTCTAAAAGCGTTAGCTCGGCTTGATTATGTTCGAGAACATATTTGACGATGGCTTTAATCAAGGCTTCCTGGATATCCATGTTGCCGACATAATCCACAAAGGCCATTTCGGCATCCATCATCCAAAATTCGGTTAAATGCCGACGGGTCTTGGATTTTTCAGCGCGGAACACCGGGCCAAAATCGAAGACACGACCGTGCGAGAAAATCGCTGCTTCAATATAGAGCTGACCACTTTGCGTTAAGTACGCTTTACCGAGATCAAAATAATCCATCTGAAATAACTCCGTGACGCTTTCACAAGAGTTGGGGGTCAGAATGGGCGAATCAATTTTAATAAAGTTCTGGTTATTCAAATGCTGATAGGTAGCATTAATAACGGAGTTACGAATGCGTTGAATCGCCCACTGTTTCGGAGAGCGTAACCATAAGTGACGATGCTCGAGCAAAAAATCAGGACCATGCTCTTTATTACCAATCGGATATTCGACTGAAGGAATCTGGATCGCTTCAATAGCAGCCACCTGTAATTCGTACTCTTCTTTCTTCGGGTGCTTTGATACCGTACCCGTTAGTACTAGCGATGACTCTAACGTCAAACTGCTGGCAGTAGTCCAGACATCAGCGGCCACACTGGCTTGGTTCACAATCGCTTGGGTAAAGCCGCTACCATCGCGTACCTGCAAAAAGCTAATCTTGCCCGATGAGCGCAGGTTAAATACCCAGCCTTGAATAGTAACAGTTTGGCCAACTAAACTTGAAAAATCTTTAATGTAGGTAGCCATAATGGGATCTAGTATAAGCCAAAAGTACTAATGTGTAAATACGGCCTGGGTTGGTTTGGTCGCCTTTAAAAACAGATACTTACAGAACTCAATAATGGCTAGTTCAATAACGATTAAACCTAGCACCAATCCCCAATCGGCATAATCCAGCGGCACCGTACCGAAGTAACGCTGCAAGACGGGCACATAAATCGGTAAGGCTTGAGCAATGATGCCGACCACTAAGGACACCACTAACCATGGGTTACCAAAAATGTTAGTTTTATGAATTGATTTACGTAACGAGCGAATACTGAACATAAAGAATAGTGAATCAATACCAATCGATAAGAACACCATGGTGCGCGCATACTCTAGGTTATGGGTATTGCGATACAGAAAGGAAAACAAGGCTAAGTTGAACAAGACTGTAATTAAACTGACTACAAAAGTTAACGTCTTCACTTCCGTATCCAAAATGACATTTTTATGACCACGTGGTACTTCTAACATACTTTCTGGCTCCTTGGGTTCTTGGGTCATCGCTAAACTAGGAAAACTATCACTGACGATATTGATCCATAAAATCATGGCGGCTGTGACTGGCACTGGTAAGCCTAACAATAATGTCGCTACTACTAAGAACACCTCTACAAAACAATCAGATAATAAATAGAGTACGATTTTTTTAATGTTATCAAAAATACTACGACCTTCTTCAACCGCAGCCACGATGGTGCTAAAGTCATCATCCAAAATCACCATATCGGCCGTTTCTTTAGCCACGTCGGTACCAGAACCAAGCGCCACACCAATATCGGCCGCTTTGATGGCGGGTGCATCATTAATCCCATCACCGGTCATGGCTACGACCATGTCATGTTTTTGCCAGGCTTGGACAATCCGCAATTTGTGTTGCGGCGTGACGCGGGCATAAACACTGACCTCTTGGACAATTTGACTAAAATCATATTGCGACATCTTGTCCAGCTCAACTCCTTCCACAATACTATGCGGCTGATCTACTGGGATGCCTAATTCTTGAGCGACTGCTTTAGCCGTTGATTTATGATCACCGGTAATCATCACCATACGAATACCGGCCTGTTTACACTTAGCCACAGTTTGTTTCGCTTGTGGCCGCAGTGGATCTTTAATACCGACATAGCCCACAAAGACCAAATCATTCACGCCGGCCTCTTCTACCGTTTTTGCCTCATCGACATGTTTATAGGCTAAGCCAATAATGCGCAAACCTTTTTCGGACAGGGTTTTGAATTTACGTTCGAACTGCTGCCGTTTATCATCATCAAACTTCACCGCTTTACCTTGTTCCATTAAGTGGCCAGATTGCGCTAACACAATTTCCGGTGCACCTTTCACATACAGCATGTGGCCTTGGGCTTCACGGTGCAATGTTGCCATATATTTAATGGCCGAATCAAATGGAATGGCATCAATCCGTGGAGCGGCTTTTTGGATGGTTTTGTAGTGTAGACCCGCTTGCGTACCAGCCAGCAATAAGGCGCGCTCGGTGAGATTACCACTAATGACCCACTCATCCACCATGTCATCTGGATTGTTGACCCTGGCATCATTGCACAACATCCCTAGCTTTAACGAAAACATTAAATCTTGAGCAGCTTTATCTTCACTATGGTTCCGGCCATCAACATCAAAGGCTGATTCCCAAGTAATGAGGTCAGTAACTTGCATTTTACCCTCCGTCAGGGTGCCGGTTTTATCCGTACAAATCACGTTGGTTGAACCTAAGGTTTCGGCCGCTACTAATTTACGTACCAACGCTTTGCGTTTCAAGATACGCTGCATGCCAGCCGCTAATATAATCGTTACTGCAATGGCTAACCCCTCTGGGATAGCCGCGACTGCTACGGCGACTGCTACGGTAAACATCTCCGTCACATTGCCACTAGTAAAGTAACCGAACAAAAAAATGCCAGTAGCGATGAATACCACCACCATGCTTATTTTTTTCGCAAACGATGCCAGCTGACGCTGCAATGGTGTATCTTCGTCTTCGGTTTCTTTGATCAACCGAGCAATACCGCCCATTTCTGTACTTAAGCCAGTGTGCACAACCACGGCTTTGCCTGACCCTTTCGTGGCCACAGTTCCAGAAAAAGCTAGGTTCAAGCGATCCCCTACGGTCGCCTCGGTTGCAAAGGTCACGTGTGGATCTTTCAGCACTGGTTCGGATTCGCCGGTTAAAGCCGCTTCGTTAACCTCAAAATCAGCCACCTGTAAGAGCCGAACATCCGCTGGAATTTTGTCGCCAGCTTGCAGCAAGACCACATCACCTGGTACTAACTCTTGCGCGGCTAGTACCAGTTCTTTGTCATCCCGTAATACTCTGGCAGATAATGCAATCACGCGCTGTAAAGCTTGCAGGCTGGTTTGCGCTTTATACTCTTGCACGAACCCCACAATCACTTGGATCAACACGGCGCCTAAAATAACAGTCGCATCAACAACCTCGTTTAAGAACAAGCTAATCAAGATAGCGCCCAGCAACACAAACACTAAGGGGCTTTTAACTTGTTCCCACAATACTTCCCACCAGCGTTTTAGTTTGGCTGAAGGTAAGACATTGGCTCCGGATTGACCCAGTCGTAACTTGGCTTCGGTTGAAGTTAAACCGTCCGCTGACGCCGCTAACTCGGTCAGCGTTTCAGGAATGGTTAGAGTATAAAACAGTTTAGAACCAGCCATTGAGAACACCAACTACAAACAAAGTACTAGCGATGATAGGTAAAACCAAGCAACAGATAATGGCGATGAACCACACTTTGTAGGCTTGCTTTACTTTAGGTAAATAGACCCCAGGTTCAGTGACGATGGGATTACCGTTGAATTGGCGTTGGAACCAACGCACTAAGATGTCTAGTAAGGCCTTGAACATAACTATAGTATAACATAAGGAGGCGGGATGTGGGACGTGCTGGATTTGAACCAGCGACCATTTGCTTAAAAGGCAACTGCTCTACCCCTGAGCTAACGTCCCAAAAAATGCTCGGCTATTGTACCAACCACTACTAGCAGTGTCAACGACGCTTGGCTTTCCAATAGTGCCAAACGGCTGGTAACAATGAGATGATCACTACCGCAATGGCCGCCAAGCTAAAATGTTCTTGGACGAAAGGAATATTGCCAAAAAAGTAGCCCGCTCCCACAGCCACCACAATCCAGAGGATGACACCGGCAATGGAATAGGAAAAAAACTGCAGATAAGACATTTTGCCGATGCCGGCCACAAATGGGGCAAAGGTACGGACAATCGGCACGAATCTGGCCATGATAATGGTCTTGCCACCGTGACGTTTATAAAACTCTTGGGTTTGATGTAAGTGCTCTTGGTTTAACCAGCGGATGGTTTTACCGGAGGAGAGCACCCGTTCTACTTTGCGCCCAATCCAATAATTGACATTGTCCCCCAGCGTCACGGCACTGAACAAGACCGCGGTTAGGATCCAGAGATTGATATCACCACGCGCAGCAAAGGCACCCAAGGCAAAGAGTAAGGAGTCTCCTGGCAGTACTGGTGTCACCACTAAGCCGGTTTCACAAAACAGCACCACGAAGACAATAGCATAGGTCCAGACCCCATATTGGCTAATGATCGCTCCTAGGTGATCGTCCAGGTTTAGAAACAGGTCAAGCAGGTAACTCATGGATATCCTCTGTTTGTACACTAAAATGGCCAGCTGGTCAAAACTGTGGACACGGGGTGTATAAGGCCGGTTGGCAGGGTGAGGTGCTTCCGGTAAGATACTCCGTACCCATGGAACAGCTTCCCCCCAATAATCTCGAGGCTGAACAAGCCTGTTTAGGCTCTTTATTGATTGATAAAGATGCCATTATTAAGATTGCCGACATTGTTTCCCCGGATGATTTTTACAGCGACAAACACAAGTTTATTTTCCAGGCGATGCAAGATACCTACAATCAGCATGAGCCGATTGATATTGTCAGTGTCGCCAACAAGCTGACGGAACGAGAGTTACTAGAAGGCATTGGCGGTCGCAGTTATTTAGTGTCACTGACTACCGTGGTACCGTCCGCCGCTAACGTTACGAGTTATGCCAATATCGTTCAGCGCAAATCTAGCTTACGCCGCTTGATTACCGCTGCCCACCAGATTCTGCAAACAGCTTACGATGATTCCACCGATGATGTCAGCAAACAACTCGATAATTCCGAACAAGCGTTATTTTCGGTCTCGCAAAAACATTTACGCCAGAACTTTACTCCGATTGGCAGCATTCTAGCGGACGCTTTCGACCGTATTGATGAGATTCATAAAGAAGCTGGTAAATTGCGCGGCGTACCCACTGGCTACGTGGATTTAGATAACAAACTAGGCGGCATGCAGAAATCGGATCTGATTATCTTGGCGGCTCGTCCATCTATGGGTAAAACGTCGCTGGCTTTAGATATTGCCCGACATGTGGCAGTAGTGGAACGCATTCCGGTAGGGATCTTTAGTTTGGAAATGAGTCGCGATCAGTTGGTAGATCGCTTATTGTGTGCCCAAGCTGGTGCAGATTTATGGAAGATGCGCACCGGCAAATTATCTGATGCTCCTGGCCATGATGACTTCCCCCGCATTGGCCAAGCCATGGGTGTTTTGTCCGAAGCTCCGCTCTTTATCGATGATAGCCCGATGAGTAATATCATGGAAATCCGAACCAAAGCGCGCCGGTTGCAAATGGAACATGGTCTGGGTTTGATCGTGCTCGATTATTTGCAGTTAATGGAAGGCCGGTCAGCCAAATCGGATAATCGGGTACAAGAAATCGCTGAAATCTCACGGTCCTTAAAAGGTCTAGCGCGTGAATTAAGTGTACCGGTGTTGGCGCTATCCCAGTTATCGCGCGCCGTAGAAGCGCAAACGGTGCCGATCCCAAAACTGTCGCACTTACGGGAATCCGGCTCTATCGAACAAGACGCTGATGTGGTATTATTCATCTACCGTGAAGAGTATTATAAGCATGATACCGACCGTAAAAATATTGCCGACATTATCATCGCTAAACATCGTAACGGTCCCACTGGCAAAATCGAAATGTTCTTCGATATCGAAAAAGCCAGCTTTAAAAACTTAGAAAGATCATTTAGCGAATAACCTACTTCTATGGCATCCATGCTCACCAAATTGAAACAGTTTAAAGACCTGCGCTCCCAAGCCAAGAAGATGCAAAATGTTTTGTCTCAAGAAACCACGCATGGTAGTGGTGCTAGTGGCAAAGTGAATGTGATTATGGATGGCACTCAAAAAATTATCTCTTTGGATATCGACCCGACGTTACTAAACATGGACAGTAAGAAAAAAATCGAACAAGGTGTAATTGATGCCATTGGCGGTGCTAGCAAAGAACTGCAAAAAATCATGGCCAAGAAACTGCAATCTGGTGA
>CAZSXL010000032.1:0-9679 GCA_964611225.1 uncultured Gammaproteobacteria bacterium | reverse complement strand
GTGGGGTGAAATGGGTAATTCAGAAGTGGGTCACATGAATATTGGTGGTGGCAAGATTATTTACCAAAGTTTGCCCTACATTAACAAAGCTATTTTTGACGGTTCGTTTTATACCAACCAAGCGTTTAAAGATGCCATTACCCACGTTAAACAAAATAACTCTACCTTGCATCTGATGGGCTTAGTCAGTGATGGAGGGATTCACAGCACACAAAATCACCTGTATGCCTTGTTAGAACTGTGCCAAAAAGAACAAGTGCGCAATGTTGCCATCCACGCTTTTCTGGACGGTCGCGATACACCCCATAACAGTGCCTTACATTACATTCAACAACTGCAGCAGCGTTTACAGAAAATGGGTTTCGGCAAGATTGCTACCTTAGCCGGACGGTTCTGGGCGATGGATCGGGATAACCATTGGGAACGGATTGAAGCCGCCTATAACGCCATTACCCAAGGCCAAGCTAAGTACACTGCTACTGATCCGGCACAGGCTATCGAAGCCTCTTACCAACGCAGTGTCTTCGATGAAGAACTAGAACCCACTGTTATTGTGGGATTAGATAACAAACCAGTTGCCACCGTCCAAGATAACGATGCGGTGTTATTTTTTAACTTTCGGGCCGATCGCGCTCGGCAATTAACCAAAGCTTTTATTTTACCGGCCTTCAACAAATTTAATCGGGTGCATTACTTTCACAATTTGTCCTTTGTGACCATGATGGAGTATGAAAAGAACTTGCCCGTAAAAATTGCCTTTGTACCAGACCAGATTGCCAATCCAGTCGCCAAAGTAGTATCGGAAGCGGGGATGCTGCAGTTGCACATTGCCGAAACGGAAAAATATGCCCACGTCACCTTTTTTATGAACGGTGGCCGGGAAGAAGCGTATCAGGGTGAAGAACGCGTCATGATTCCGTCACCGCGGGTATCCAGTTATGCGGAAGCCCCAGAAATGAGTGCTGGTGGGGTGCGCGACGCAGTGATCAACGGTATCCAGTCCGGCAAGTACCATTACATTGTGGCCAACTTTGCCAATGCCGACATGGTGGGCCACACCGGTAACTTAGAAGCCGCCAAACGTGCGGTAGAATTTTTAGATCACTGTTTGGGGGATATCGTCGAAGTCGTGTTGCGCTGTGACGCCACCTTGGTGATTACAGCTGATCACGGCAATGCCGAAGAGATGTATAACCTGCAAACCGGAGAGATCGACAAAGAACATTCCACCAACCCGGTACCCTTTTTGATTATCGGCAATCGTTGGGTACCCGTGAAACCACTCTGGCCACAAATTCCAATGAATGACTTATCGCAATTACAACCGATGGGCGTCTTATCCGATGTCGCTCCCACCATTTTACATTTGCTCGGTCTACCCACCCCACCAGACATGACCGCTAGAAGTCTGATACAATAAACAGGATTATGAAATACGATATTATTACCATCGGCAGCGCAGTGCGGGATATCCTGTTTCGAACCGACGCGGCTGAAATCATCAAAAATCCAAAGCATGATCCGACTAAGCTGGCCTTGATCGGTTTTGAATATGGTGCCAAGATTCATAGCGAACAAGTACATCGCTATTATGGCGGCGGTGCCTCTAATACCGCCGTGGCGATGACCCGGTTAGGCTTACGCGTGGCGATTGCTACCCGGGTAGGTAACGATCCAGACGGCCAAGCGATTACTGCACATTTTAAAGCGCAACGGGTTGGTACCCAATTTATTCAACATGATCCCAAGCACAACACCGGCTTATCGTTTCTGATTATCGAGACTAAAACTAACGAACATGTGGCTTTGGTCGATTATGGTGCCAATCGACACTTTGTCCTGCCACGAGCAGTCGTGCAAGCCGCGCCACGCTGGTTTTATGTCTCGGCTTTAAGCACGCCCACGTGGGCAAACATTGTGCGGCAATTGACTAAAACTAAAGCCAAGTTGGCCTGGAACCCAGGATCATTCCAATTAGCTGGCTACAAGCAGCTTGTACCACTACTCAAAAAGACTGCCGTATTAATTTTAAATAAAGATGAAGCTACCGAACTAGCCGGGCGCACAAAATTGTCTCCAGCCAAATTTGGAGCCGAGATCGTGGTGGTCACAGATGGTCGGCATGGTGCGGTCGCTTATACTAAACAGCGTACCTACAAAGTAAAAGCCATTGCGAAACCGGCGAAAGACACGACCGGAGCAGGGGATGCCTTTGGTTCCAGTTTAGTGGCTGGCTTAATTCGCACTAAGGGTAATTTACCGCTGGCATTACAGATTGCGGCCATTAATGCCACAGCTGAAGTTTCACAAATTGGTGTACAACAAGGATTATTACGATGGTCAGAGATCCAAAAACAACTGAAGCGTCGGCGTTAGCCCACATGCAACGAGCCATTCAACTGGCTCGGCGCGGAGCTGGTTGGGTGCAAAGTAATCCCATGGTGGGGAGTGTGTTTGTCGATATTACGGGCAAAGTATTAGCGGAAAGTTATCATGCCAAATTCGGAGGGGCGCACGCTGAACGCCGCGTGCTTGAGCGCGTCATGCAGCGTTATCCAAAAAACAAAATTCAAAAGGGCACGCTTTATATCACTTTAGAACCATGCAGTCACAGCGGCAAAACTCCACCCTGCCTAGACTTGGTGTTACAGAGTGGTGTGCGCCACGTCGTCATTGGATCGGTGGATCCAAACGGTTTGGTCAATGGCAATTCGATCAGGCGTTTGCGCCACGCCGGGGTCACTGTCGACGTTGGTGTCGCTAAGGCGGATTGTGATTATTTGATTCGGGCCTTCCGTAAATGGATCATCACCAAACAGCCGTTTATTTTGGCCAAAGTAGGCATGAGCCTAGACGGAAAAATTACTACCGGCGGTGCGCAAAAATATATCACTAATGATTTAGCGTTGCAGCAAGTGCATGTCTTACGTCAAGAAATGGATGTCATTATGGTAGGTGTGAATACGATCATTAATGATAATCCGCGCTTGAATACGCGTTTACCAGGGGTAAAGCATCCGCACCATCCCTTAAAAGTAATTTTAGATAGTCGTCTGCGCACACCGCCCCATAGTAAGGCGCTAGACAGTAATACCCTAGTGGCTTGTTTAGCATCGGCACCGCGTAGTCGTATGCAAGCCATTGCTAGAACGGGCGCTGAAATTGTGGTGTTACCACCCAATCGGTTACGGGGCAAGATGCTGTTTGAACAACTCAACATGACAGCGTTGTTGGCAGAACTGGGCGCGCGGGGGTATACCAGTATCTTGTTAGAAGGGGGATCCTACGTGTTTACCACTTTTATTAATCTACAAGCGATTGATGAGTTCCATATTTTTCTGGCGCCGTACTTGTTTGGTGCCAGTAAGTTGCCATTTACCTACGCTTTACAGTATGATGTCTCTTTCCCTAACCCAATCTTTGAACAAGTCGGTAGTAATATGTTAATGAGAGGTTATGCCAAGTACACCAAAGCTCGCTAGTATCCCTGAAGCCTTACGTGATCTGCGCCGTGGCAAGCCCGTGGTGGTGGTAGATGATGCCAAGCGGGAAAACGAAGGGGATGTGCAAATTCCCGCGGTTAAAGCCAATGCCAAGTTGATTAATTTTATGGTCACGCATGCGCGGGGGCTAGTCTGCGTTGCTTTACCACCAGAACGGTTACAAGTGTTGCAATTGCAGCCGATGGTCGAACAAAATTCTGATCCGTACCAAACCGATTTTTCCGTGTCGGTGAATGCCCGCAGCGGTGTCACTACCGGTATTTCTGCCTTTGATCGTGCCACCACGATTAAAATGTTAATTGATGCTAAAACTCGACCACAGGATCTTGTGCGTCCTGGACATGTGTTTCCGTTACGCGCTAAACCGGGTGGGGTCTTGCAGCGCGCTGGACATACGGAAGCGGCGGTAGATTTAGCCTCATTGGCTGGGTTTATGCCGGCTGGTGTTACTTGTGAAATTCTCAATAAGAATGGCACCATGGCGCGCTTCCCCCAACTGGTGCAGTTTGCCAAGCAGCATCAACTAAAGATCATTTCGATTGCGGATCTTATTGCGTATCGACGTAAAACCGATCGCACAGTGCGTGCCGTTGCTAATGCCCCGATTCCAACCGCCTATGGTACCTGGCAGTTAATTGTGTTCGAAAGTACCTGTGAACAAGTGCAACATTTAGCCTTAGTGAAAGGTGATGTGGCCGATAAGAAAAATGTACTGGTGCGCGTGCATTCTGAATGCTTTACCGGTGATGTGCTGGGTTCCCAGCGTTGCGATTGTGGCGAACAACTCCATGCGGCTATGCAGCAGATTGATGAACACGGCAGTGGCGTTATCTTGTATTTACGCCAAGAAGGGCGGGGGATTGGATTAGTGAATAAGCTCCATGCCTACTTGTTGCAAGATGCCGGTTTAGATACAGTCGAGGCAAACCTAAAACTAGGCTTTGCCCCCGATCTACGTGATTATGGCACGGGCGCCCAAATTTTGCGCGAACTGGGGATTACCACTATGCAGTTATTAACCAACAACCCAAAGAAAGTGATTGGGTTAGATGGTTTTGGGTTACGCATTACCAAGCAGATTCCCATCCGCATCAAACCGAACAGTAACAACGCGCGCTACTTAAAAACCAAAAAGGATAAATTGGGGCATTGGTTGTGACACCTACCCCCGCCCTTGGGGGCGACCCCTTCCTATTCAGGAAAGGGTTTCATTTTAGACTGATTACTACTTTTTACAAAAGTAGACAAAAATATTTTGAACTGCAAAACCCCCTTTCCTAAAATAGGAAGGGGGTAGGGGGATGGTGTTAATATTGCTATACTATCCCCATGCGCAAGCTCTCCACTGCCATCTTGAAACAACTACACGTACCATCGCGTCGTTCTCATAAGGGCCAGAATGGAGTACTCTATATCGTCGCCGGGTCGAAACAATATCACGGCGCTTTGTTGTACGCTATCTTGGCCGCAGAACATTTTGTTGATCTGATCTATGTGGAAACTGATCCCAGCAACCAAGCTGCTGTTCGGTCGCTCAAAGGCCTGCATCCGGCGATCATCTTGGTGTCGCCACAACAGCGCAGTCAGTATTTAGCCAAGAGCAACTGTTTGTTATTGGGTCCAGGCTTAGGTAAAAGCGCCCGCACCAAGGCACTAGTGCGTGCATTACTTACTCACCAGCATAGGCCAGTAACTACTGTGGTCGATGCTGATGCCCTAGGGTATATCGATCCTAAATGGATTACTGCCGGAACCATTTTGACTCCCCATCCGGGAGAAATGCGACCAGAATTTGAAACAGACCATCATTCTGGAGTGATTCTCAAGAAGGGAACTAAGGCGATCATTTGCCAAGGAACCAATTGTCGCTATAATACGAGTGGGATTGCTCGTCAGACTAAAGGTGGTTTAGGGGATCTGTTAGCTGGCTTAACTGCTAGTCTAGCGTGTACCAACCCACCCTATCGTGCGGCCTGTGCTGCCAGCCTGTTATTGAGTCGAACAGTAGTGCGACTGCAACGACAACGCGGTACATTTGTAACCACCCGTTTGATTCCTGAACAACTTCCTTTAACTCTCAAGCGTTATCTGCCCTCATGAACCAAGTGTCCAGTCATAAGGTTATCCTCACCGGCAAGTCGAATATTCCGTTAGCAAAGAAAATTGCTAAGGAACTGGGTATGTCACTGGGTAAATGTGAGGTAAAAGAATTTTCGGACGGTGAAACCTATGTGCACATTGGCGAGGAGATCAAAGGAAAAACCGTTTATGTAGTCCAAAGCGGATCGATCCCCGCCAACCATCATCTAATGGAAATGTTGACCATCATCCAAGCGGCCAAGATGATGCAGCCCAAACGGGTGGTAGCCGTGATTCCATTTTTCCCGTATCGTCGGATGGAAAAAACCATCAAGCTGGGTGAATCCTTAACCTTTGCCTTAGTGGCAGACTTACTACATGCGGTTGGGATCGATAAGATTATCGTGATGGATTTGCATAAACACCGCAGTAAGCGGTTTTTTAAGTTCCAACGTAAAGAGTTACGCGCCTTTTCTGTGATCATTGAACGCTTACGCCAGAAAAAATTACACAACTTTGTGGTAGTGGCACCAGACAAGGGGAGTATGCCAGAATCAAAACGGTATGCGCGTGAGTTAGGAGTGCCATTGGTCAAATCCTTCAAGACCCGTAAGAAACATGACGAAGCAATTATTAAACGGTTAGAAGGGGATGTGCGCGGGAAAGATATTATTATTGTCGACGACGAAATTAATACCGCCGGTACCTTAGCGGGCGTGGTGGATAAACTGAAGCAAGAGCAAGCCCGCAATATTTATTTTGCTTGTACCCATGGGGTCTTGTCTGGCCCGGCCATTGAACGCTTAGCGCAAATGCGGATTCGTGAAGTAATCGTCACTGATACCATTGATATTCCCCATGAAAAAATGATTCCTAAGATCAAATTAGTGAGTGTAGCCCATAGTTTTGCTGAGGCTATTCGAGAGGATCGGTAGAACTTTACCCCTGCCCCATCTCAACCTTCTCCGTCCCCGCCTCCGCTAAGGCTACGACGGGTCCACCTCCTCCTTCCAGGAGAAGGCGAATACAACAATCGCCCTACCCCTGGAAGGGGAGGGTGCCCGAAGGGCGGGTGGGGTTCAGAGTTTGACCGAACCTATTTTTTTGGCTATACTGCCCTCATGAGACTGCCGACGGGTGAGGAGATTGCGGCACTGTACCAACAGTACCAGACACCTCCTCATATCCAGGATCACATGCGGGCAGTGGCCGCCATCGCTACTGAACTAGGACGTTACCATCAGGCCGATCTCGGCCTAGTGGACGCCGCCGCCAAATTACATGATTTGGTTCGGATTCCAGAGCAGTGGCCAACGCTTCCAGCGACTATTGCTACACCACAACCGCACGCCGAGATCAATTACTTGATCCTACAGCCGGCTTATCCGGAAGTGGCTGCCGCAATCCGGCCTCATAGCTTAATGACTATTTTGGCGCAGGATCCGTTTCCTAGCCTTGAAGCTAAGTTAGTCTATTATGCAGACAAACGTGTGAACCATGCCGAGGTGGTTGATGTGGTTGACCGCTTACAGCTGGGTAAGCAACGTTGGCTCGCCTCGCCTGAGCGAGAGCGAAGCGGGCAGGTACCAGCAGTAGATGATCGATCCGCTGAACTCTTAGCCAAATTAACAGCCTTGGAAGCAGATTTATTTCGTCCTGTACCCTATGACCCCAACCAACTCAAAACCCAACTTAAAACCGACCGTCCGTAAACCACTACAGCGCATCAAACAAAAAAGTGTTGGTGCCATTATTTTGAATGCCTCCAACCAGGTGCTGATTATGTATTCGGCTAAAAATCGCTATTGGGAGTTTCCTAAAGGTAAAGTGGAAACAGGAGAGAAAGAGCTAGACACCTTGAAACGAGAGATGTTTGAGGAAACCGGTATTCAGCGCTTCCGGTTACATCCGCAGTTTCGTGAATTTTTATATTATCGGTTTCGGGTGCATGATCTCCTCATCCAAAAAGTAGTTGTCTACTATTTATTTAAGACTGGCCAAGAGGTCAAACTGTCGGATGAACACAAAGATTACAAATGGGTTGATGCCGATGACGTGCCGAAGTACTTGAAGCATATCAATCAACGTGATTTGATGAAACGTGTCAAACAATTTTTAGCCAAGCATCCGTTGTAGCTTACTATGACCAAGCGCTACCAGCCACAAACATTACCGCCCGCCGACTGGTTACAAGATTTTCCAGAGTTGCATCCAGTAGTAGCGACAGTGCTCTACCATTTGAATATCCGCACCGCTGAGGCCATTGACCACTACTTACACCCGCTCTATGAACGTGATCAACATGATCCATTTTTGTTTACGGATATGCAAAAAGTGGTTGAACGGATTGTCGCGGCTCGTGATGTCGATCAATCGGTGTTAGTGTATGGCGATTATGATGCTGACGGGGTCTGTTCAACCGTATTGCTGTATACAGCGTTACAGGAGATTGGAGTGAAAAAACTATCCATGTACCTGCCGCACCGTGATACCGAAGGTTATGGCTTAAACGCGGCTGCAGTGGAGCGTTTCCATACGGACGGGGTACAGTTAATCATCACAGTGGATTGTGGCATTTCGAATGCAGTAGAAGTAGCCCGGGCCGCAGAACTAGGGATGGATGTGATTGTGACCGATCACCATGTGGAGCCACCACAATTACCGGAGGCTGCCTTCGCGATCATTAATCCACAAGTAAAACGTTGTGGGTACCCGTGGCCGATGTTAGCCGGAGTGGGCGTGGCTTTTAAGGTGGCTCAAGCCCTGCGTCAGCATTTGCACTTAGAAGAAAGTTTTGAGAAGTGGTTACTAGATTTAGTGGCCATTAGTACGGTCACTGATTGCATGCCACTACAAGATGAAAATCGTACCTTCGTTAAATATGGTTTAGTCGTATTGAATAAAACGAAACGATTAGGCTTACAACAATTGATTGCCGCTACGCATAAACCAGGCACAGCCGTGACCACAACCGGCATTAGTTACCGGCTGGGTCCGTGGATTAACGCCGCCGGCCGGATTGATCACGCCAATGTAGCGGTGAAGCTATTATTGGCCGACAAACTGGAACAAGCGGCTAGCGATGTGGCCGCCTTAGGTAAAACCAACACCAGTCGTCAAGAACAAACCGAGGTGATGTTCCAGGCCGCCAGACTACAGGCCGCCGCGCAAGCGGATCAACCGGTGTTATTCACCTATGGTGAAGCCTGGCCGCTGGGCTTAGTTGGGTTAGTGGCCGGTAAACTGGTATCCGAATTTCATAAACCAGCCTTTGTCATGACGCTCAATCAAAACCGGGTGTTTGGTTCTGGTCGCAGCATAACGGGAGTAAACTTGATTAAAACCCTGCAACAAATGAGCGATTGTTTTGATCGCTATGGCGGCCATGCCATGACGTGTGGCTTTAGCTTAGAGAATAATGTCACTCGCACACATTTTGGTGAACAATTTATCACCACGGTGCAAAGCCAGCTAGATAGTTTACCCACCGAACATATTATTCCGGTGGCTGCCGAGTTACAGATAGCAGATGTGAATTGGACCTTGGTGGAACAATTAGAACAGATGCAACCGTGGGGCGAGGGTAACTTAGAGCCACTGTTTTTACTGCGCGACGTGCCGGTGAAAGATTTTCAAACCGTCGGCGCAGCTAATAAACATTTACGTCTAGTGCTGGGTGATGCTGCCCAAACATTAAAGGCAATCGCTTTTGGCTTTGGCAAAAAAGCCGACACTCTAAAACTGGGAGATACAGTAACACTGGTTGGAAAAATAAGCGTCAATGAATGGAATGATAAACGTGATATTCAATTGATGGTTGAAGATTGGCTATGAAATCACTAACGACCACGCGCTGGTTTTACAATCTGTATGTCTTTATCTCCGGTGCTGCGGTGATGTTGCTAGAATTTGCTGCCTCTCGCTTGTTGGCACCGTATTTTGGCACCTCTATTTTTGTGTGGGGAAATATTATCGGGGCGATTTTGATCGCTTTATCGTTAGGGTATTTTATTGGTGGTAAATTAGCGGATCGTACACCAGATCTGACGGTGATCAGTCGTTACGTCTTAGCCGCCAGCGTCCTGGTGAGTTTAATT
>CAZSXL010000031.1:4941-9767 GCA_964611225.1 uncultured Gammaproteobacteria bacterium | reverse complement strand
GCGGGCGGGCGAAGTCCTTTCGGCTGGCTGGGTTTGTAACCGCCATGTTGAAGCGAATACTACATGAATAGTTTCCTGATCGTCTGATCATAGAGGTAACCGCCCAACTCAACAACGATCAGCATAGTATTACCCCGGGAACCATCTTAATCGGCACCAACGCATTATTTGCCCGTATTCCTTGGTCGCAAGTGGACGTTGCTATTGCCACCAGCGTGGATAGTCAACTGGCCTATCCTGGTTTTCGTAGCCACGAAGAAACCTTGCAACAATTAGTACGGTTACGCAATCAAGTGCCTAAACTGTATCTCTATACCCATGTTCCAGATCATCCTGTCATCCAAGCCGTACAACAACCGTACGCGGCTGCTTGGTATCAAGCCATCTTAACGGAACGGCAACGCTACCACTATCCCCCAGCGGCTGATTATATTAAATTAATCGACTCTGTATCTGGCGCCGAACAGATTGTCCATCACTCGAAGGATATCCCTACCACCGGAACCGACTGGATGATTGACAGAGAGTGTTAGCATGCTAGTCTGTCTGCTATGAGTGTGCTGCCATTAACGATCCAACCGAACCCGCTTTTACACACCCCATCGTCTGATTTGCCATTAGCTGAACTAGCACAGTATGAAGGTTTGGGTGCGGATATGGTGGAAACCATGTTGGCCAGTGCCGGCATTGGTTTGGCAGCGGCGCAAATAGGTAAAAACTTGAACCTGTTCGTCATCCATAAGGATATTGCCGCCAGCGCTGATCATTTAGTGCTCGCTAATCCTGAGATCATTTTTCGTTCTAAAGTATTGCATGTAATGGAAGAAGGCTGCTTATCTTGTCCGAAATTATTTGGTGATGTCCGTCGACCAGAAAAAATTCGTGTTAAAGCCTACAGCTTGGACGGAAAAAAGCACACTTATAAAGCTAAGGGCATGTTGGCCAAGGTGTTTCAGCATGAAATTGACCATTTGCGTGGTCGGCTGATTATCGACCAGTTTGAATTATGAGACTCATTTTTTTTGGACGGGGTAACGTTGCCCAACCCAGTTTGCAGTTATTGCAACAACAATCGTGGTGTGATCTGGTACGGATTGTCAGCACAGCTGATTTTGCTGACCTGCCGCCAGCAGATGTAGGAGTAGTGATTGATTTTGGTTATAAAATTCCTGATACTGTCCGGCAACAGTTTCCACACGGCATTGTCAATCTGCATCCGTCGTTGTTACCACGGTGGCGCGGCCCATCCCCCATTAAATCAGCTTTGTTGCATGGTGATACGACAACCGGTGTTTCATTGATGGTCATTGATGCCGGGTTGGATACCGGACCCGTCTTGGCTCAACAGACCGTTGCTATTGGCGATAATGAAACCAATCTTGAATTAGAGCCACGTTTAGCCACCATTGGTGCAAAGTTATTAATCCAAACCCTACCACAGTATGTCAGTGGTCAGATCAAGTCTAGACCGCAAGCTAGCACAGGGATAACCGTGTCCAAATTAATGCAACGTCAAGATGGTGAACTAACAGTTGAACTATCGCCCCGCGAACTGTGGAATCGGTTTCGCGCGTTTCAACCTTGGCCAGGACTGTTTTTCATGGCGAGTGGTCGGCGCTATAAAATTACCGCTGCCAAGTGGGAAGCTGATCGTTTTGTGTGTACAGCCATCCAACCCGAGGGCAAACGCCCACTGTCACTAGCAGAGTTCAAGCGTGGCTATCCGACCGTGTCATTTGCGAATATTATCTAGACGATTACGAATCGTTTTATCACGCGCCGACATCGATAAAAAATTAAGAAAGTACGGCACCACCGACAAATCCATATCTTGGTACCGGCGTGCTGATGTTCGCATCCGATTGTGAAATACCCAACGGATAGAACCGAACTGATGTAACTTCTTGGCTAAATTTAAATCTTCTCCAAATTGTAAGGTACGATCTAAACCTGTAGTTTGAAGATAGGCCGAACGACGTACTGCCATATTGTTGGCCGTCATCGCCATCACCCCACCGGCTAAAAACCAGGATAAGGCTACCAAACTGCGTTCAAAGATGCGTACAATCCAGTTGACGTAAAAAGGTCGGTCGTAAAATAAATAGCCACTTGAGATAGCCACCGTATCGGCGTGCGACTCAAAATCGTGGGCAATTTTTTTGAGCCAATGTTTAGGTAGCTCACAGTCTGCATCGGTGGAAGCAATCAGCTCACCCCGAGCTAGTGCCCAACCCGTAAACCGTGCGGCTCCTACACCGGGTTGAGACTCTTTGACCACAATGATGTCGCCAAAGGTTTGGGCAATCTTAACTGTGTTATCAGTACAATTATTATCCACTAAAATAATTTCGAATTTTTCGTGAGGAAAATTTTGTTCAACTAAACTGCGTAATACTCTAGCAATAGTATTCTCCTCGTTATAGGCCGGAATGACTACGGAGATCTTAGGGATTCCGACGGCGGGACTTTTCTGTGACATAAAAACCTAGGTATTTACCAAACATCAATCTGGTTTGGGCATTTAACGCTGGTAACGATCCAAATAATATTGTCGAGATAGGCAACAATAACCACTGAAAGACCATGAAGATATACCGGGCGGCCGAATGATGCGCTGGCCGTCGTGGCAGAATGAGCGTACCAAGAATAACCGATAAAATCAAACCCACATTCGCAATCGTCAACATAATCCGTAGTAATTGTGGGGCAATGGTCGCTACCGGGGCAGTGGCTTGTTCAATGGTGACCAAGTGTAACGGCACGTAACCTAAAAAGAAAATAATAATGGAAGCGGTTGCCCATGACCAATGCCCTTCCAGTTGGTTCAAAACATGTCGCCAGCGCTGCCGCAACGGGATGGTTTTATTGCCCCAGAAATGCCAGATCAGAAAAGGAATGTTCTCACTACCCCAACCCCAGCGTTGTTGCTGTTTAAACAAGTTCTTCAGACTCTTCCATAAGTTGTCCGACATTACGGTGTCCATATAGATGGGCATGTGCAGCGGTGTTACTTGGTAGTGACCATCATAATGCAATAAGCATTGGACAAAAATGCGTGAATCATCAGACACCACATCAGTTTGCCAAAAACCGACATCCACCAAGGCTTGCCACGGCATGCTGTGTGAGGAAAAGGTCAATAACCGTTCTGGACGGACTTGCTCTGACATCGACCAAAACGTTGTCCCGGTAGCCGCCACCCGCATGATGGCGGGTGAATCCCAAATATTATTACTGAACATGGGAATGGGTTGGTAACTAGAATGCAGCCGGTCCGGGTGAGTGACGTACGTATGGGTGAGATAATGGAGATATTGTTTTTCCACACAGGAATCTACATCCAGCACGGTTACAATGATGTCCGTATAGGGAATTTCCCGCTGGTCTATTAGTTGTTTGAGCTCATGGCCAGCCCAGGCTAAATTAGCACCTTTAGCGGCTAACTCACCGGGTAATCCATCTGGATGTTCAGTCACCACAAAGCCAGCATAATCTTGGCTATAACGCTGTTGCATAGTCTGGCCGTTACTGACGCTGACTGGAAAACGCTGTTCGGCCGCAAATACAATGATGACACGATCTTTGGGGTAATCGCTTTCCGCCAGAGCTTGAAAGGTTGATTCAACCACCTGTAGACTCTCTGATGCATTAGGAATGAATACAAGATGGTAAATGTTACGATACATTGGTAGCTCCTGACAACGCTGTGCCCAATCAATCCGCATAGTGCGTTTGTATTTGACGAATGACAAGATCAAAAAGCTGCTGACGTACGTTACCTTGACCATCCAATAAAAATCATATGCCAAAATCGCGTAGACCATGGTTAATGGTGCAGTGAAGGTCAGAATGACGGCACCTAGTAGCGTGCCCCAGGAGATTAACCCTGGCAACATTTCCAGAGCGCGGTATTTATGATAATCGTTGAACAACGACCCAGCCTTCATAGAGGATGCCACCGCTAAAGATAAGATACGCCAAGGCATGCACAATGCGTGATTGGGTGACTGTAAATTCTGATGGACGGTGGTGCACAGTACGTAAACGGCGATGCATCTGCATAATCATTATCCCTTCTAAACCACCCACCAAGGCACCGGATATTCCTAGAATTTCAATAAAGCTTAACCAGTTAAAGATGAGCATTAGCAAGGGCGGAACAATGGTGGCTGCCCAGGCCAGTGTTGGAGGAATCTTGAAATCAAATTGGTACATCTCGCGTAACACCAAGCCCAATATTAAAAAAGATGTGGTCATGGTGACACAACCAAAAACTGAACCAATCACTAGTGCCCAGGGTCCGAGGATCGCACCTAAACCAACCACAGCACTTTCAGTTGTACTAGTACCAGTAATACCAACTGCGACGGTGGTAAAGATAGCATAGATTACGATCGGAACAATTGAGCCAATCAAGATGGCCTTTTTTAGGCCTGACAACCTTTGTTTTAGCACAGCCTTCATATCTGGCACGGCCGAGGCAGCGGCTAGCGCAAATAGCACCACACCATACGGTAAAAATAATCCAGCAGTATTCACTGCCTGATAATTACTCATCACTACATGGGGTAGGCCAATGATCACTAACGTACTGACTAGTGCCAGCATAATAACCATCATGATTTTTTCAATCACGGTCACAGCCCGCAGACCAACACCTAGGGCGCTGGACACCAGGCCAAAGTAGACTAAACCAAGCTGTAAGCGGGTGAACGGTAGCCAATTTCCCAATAGACCATAGAGCAAATTACTGACCTCAACCGCGTAAGCCGATAGTGCTCCATAGAAACCAACACAAATGGTAAAGGTTGCAATCACTTTCCAGC
>CAZSXL010000031.1:0-4931 GCA_964611225.1 uncultured Gammaproteobacteria bacterium | reverse complement strand
CCGTACTCAAAGCCACTTAACCATGGGCTAAATTGACCAAAACAAAGACACTACCAAGCCCGAAAAGAAAGCCCAAACCAACCACAATGCCGGCTTGGGAAAACACGTATGGTAACGCAAAAATACCCGCCCCGACAGCCGTTCCTACCATCAGAGCAACGGCCCCAAAGAGTGAATTGGGCTGCCTAGAAGTCCGCGTCTTCATTCTCCAGCTCTTGCAACTGTTCAGCGGTCAAGGCCGGTTCGTAGACTAGTTCGTATTCAACGATTGCTTGGTCATCATAGCTGGTGAAATAGACGGTCATGATTTCTGGATTGGCATCATCTCCTTTAAGATATTCCATGTAGTCCGTCGCCTCTTCAGAATTAGCCCAGCCGGCGGCGGTTAAGGCGCTATTAAAGTAAGTTCGCACTGCTTCCATGTCATCGGTTGTTTGGTACGTCACGTCGGTTTCGTAATCGTTGCTGGAGTAGTAGCTGCGCACCGAAGCTGGGTAGCGCTCTACGATGGTCAGATCTTTACCATACACATCAGCGGTCACTACATCCACCGCATCATCATCAAAGTAAATATCACTACTGTCTAGATCGTCCGTTGCACTGTCTTCTGGTTCTACAACGGTTGTGCTAACGCAGCCACCGCCAACTGCCATGAGAGCTAAAATACTCAGAGTTAAATAACGTTTCATCTCTATAATATTAATAATCTATAATAGTACTAGTATATCAAGCGATTGGTCGCTAGGCAACCTTATTGGTTGGGTAGGGTAATGGTGCCTGAAGTGGGTACAATGGAGATCCAAATTTGGCCTCGATTCAAGGCTAAACGATTACCGTCAGCATCACGGAAAATGGTACGACTAGAGCGATCGACTTTCCCCCAGGTGCCTTCGATGACCAAACCATCTTGAGCCAGATAGAGCTTACCACTACCGGTTAAGTCGTAGTTTACCCGCCCTTCGTCCCCGGCTGCAATCGCGGCCGGTACCATTTGTACAATCACCGTTTTTGGTGATAACACCTCACCATCCACGGCATCGGTTTGGGTCTCGCCACCGTTAGCTCGATCATAACTATTGGTGGTTGGGTTATAGGTGTAGTCAATTGCATACAGTGGTCCAGAGCCAAAATCAATTTGTAAGGGCTGCAGTGCCGGATTAGTGGCCGGCGTATCTTCTTTAAATAACCATGATTCATAGCTTGGGATAGCCTCAGTTAAGCCTTTGGCTTCAAGAGCCTTAGTCAACAGTTCACCACTGGTAAATAAATTATGTGGTGCCACTAACGTCCCGTCACGAAAAAAGAAGCGAGCGTCGGCTCCTAAGCCGGATAAATCTTTAACCGCTAAGCCATCGACTGCTTCAAGTGATTCTGGGCTACCGCCAGCATGACCAAACAAGGCATCGTATTCAGAGCTAAATTCAAGATAGGTCGGCCTGGCACTGCGCACCGGACCAATTTTATCGGGCAGCTCGCCAGCAAATAAAGCCATAAAGCGCGTAATGCCACCCTCAACTGGTAGTTCATAGATGATTTGAGCGGAACCTAAACCAGATTGGGGTCGGACTCCTCCAAAAGCTGCATTTTCAATCATCAGCGCAATTGGCCAGAGGTTCTCTGTGCCAACAGTGACTAATACACCATCACTATGGCGTGGCACGAGCAAGTCCGTAGTGGTAGTGGCTACCGGCTCAGTACTGACTGTATTTACTCGTTCAACCGTTTGGTCTTGGGTAGCAGCGGATGCAGTTTGGTTTAAACTCCACCACACTCCGACCCAGACGGTGACGGCTCCGAGCACCAATCCACCGGCTATGATTCCTAGTTTTGTGTTCAAGGACATAGTGCGTTAATAGGTTACTTGAGTATCCGTTGGCACAATTTCAATCCAAGTTGATCCCGTATTAAATTGCCACTCGCTACCATCAGCATCAAGGAAGACAGTGCGTTGACCACGTTCTGGTTTGCTCCACTTCCCTACTTTAACTTCTCCATCTTGAAACAGTAAGGCATCACCTTCACCGCGCGTCACCATATCCAGCCGTCCAGTCGCAGCTTCCAAGACCGTGGTTTCGACTCGTTGCACAATAATATTGCGCGCTGTGAGTTGTTTATTAGTATTAGCATCTAGATGCGTCTCGCCTCCATTCCAACGTAGATAGCTATTGGTGGTAGGATCATAGCGCCACTCGACGGCATAGTCGGCACTGGAATAGGATATCTGTAAGGCTGCAACAGCGCTTGGCCAGTCTGTTTTAGGTGGATCAGTCTTAAACAGATAAGGTTGGTAATCGCCAGGCTGCGTATCTAAGGTCAGATCGCGCAGGGCATAGTTGAATAATTCAGAACTCGAAAATAAATTATGGGGTGCATTAATCTGATCATCACGATAATAGTAGGCAGCGTTATAAAATTGATTTAAATCGGTAATGTAAGCAGAGCTATCTGTCACACCCAGCGCTTGCGGACTACCGCCCACGTAGGCATAGATACCGCCATACTCCTCTGCCCAGTCGACAAAATAATGCCGAGCACTGCGCACTGGTCCAATCTTAGCAATGGAGTCCGTCGTGGTATACACCGCCATAAAGCGAGTAATACCGCCCTCCACTAGGGCTTCATAGACAACACCAGCATCACTTAAACCTGATTGCGGCCGAATATCCACTAAATTTTCAATCATGACGGCAATTGGAAACCGGTTGCTGTCTTGGCTGGCAACTATTATACCATCCAATGTTCTGGGTAGTTCGGCACCGACCTCAGCGCTGATTTGTGTCGTGGTTGGTTGGTTGGTAGTGGTAGTCAAAGGTGCATTACTATCCCAAGGTAATTTTCCGTAGTAGCTAAGTCCAGCATACAATCCAGCCAAGATAATTGCTAGCAGCAAGACACATATCAAGAGTATTTTAACCGCTCTATTTTGGCGCATGGACCACCAGCTGTCTTTGATTTTTTCTGACCAGCCGCTATCCATAAGCCTATTTTGAGGCTTTGTCTTTACTATCCTTAGTATCTTTAGCACCTTCAGTGGTTGCCTCTTCTGTAGTTGGTTTCACAACCCCTTCTACCTTAGAAACGTCTTCAGTGACCGTTTGATTCAAGGCAGCTAATTCTTCATCCGTCCGAGGTGCCACCACTGCTGCTAGAATGTCATCGGCACCATCCGTAATGATCACCCCATCAGGCAAGACCAAGTCTTTGACTCTGACATTATCGGTGAAGGCGGCTAGCACGCTGATATCAATGGTTAGTTCTTTCACTAATTTACTAGGCAAACACTTAATAGTGACATGGTCTTTATTTCTGACAAAGGTTCCACCCAGGGCTTTGACAGCCGGTGCCTCACCAGTGAAGACCAACATGGCTTGTGAGGTAATTTCCTCATCCATTTTTACAGCATAGAAATCAACATGTTCAATAGCGTCCGTTAAGTTATTGAGTGATAATTCATGAATGACTACTGGAACAATGTTACCACCATCAATCGATAGGTTGATTAAACTACCGCGTCCAGCATCTGCATAGATTTTACTCAAAGCATCGAGATCAAGCTGTAGACTAGCATTCTTGATACCGTGTCCATAGACGACGCCAGGAAAAATATTTTGGTTACGTAAATCGGCAACGAGTTTACCGTTGAATGTACGGGTTTGCGCCTGTAACGAGAAGGTCTGGTCGGCCATAAGGAATGGAAGGATTAACGATTAATTGCTAATAAATCTCCACTAGCGGAAGGCTGCTGTAGCCAAGCATGGAGGCTGAATAGGTCATCTTCAGTCAACTCACCAGCCTGTTGGAATTTGACCGCATCTGCTTGGGTTAAATCCGTAATCAGACCGATGGAACTAATGAGTGGCCCGGTGCTAAATAATAGGGCAACTACGGAACCTTGGCAAGTCCGGCAACGCACATGGACTAATTCAGCATTATTGCTCTCATTGATTACCACGCTGTCTAATTGACTAGCTTGAGCTCGACAATGCGGGCAAAGCGATAGTAATTTACCAAGCGCTTCTTGTTTTAAAGATGGGTTTAGCCCAGAGAGATGCATATGGTTAAACTGTACAATAAAAAAATGCCAGTGTCAACTTTTTCGTAGCGGTTGAGCAGTGGCATTCAACACAATACCCAATCCTAGCATCATCGCTAGGAGCGAACTACCACCAGCACTAATGAAGGGCAGTGGTATCCCAGTCACCGGCATGATGCCTAGATTCATTCCAATGTTAATGAGCACTTGGCCAAAAAGCAGGCTGCAGTACCCTACTACCAAATAACGGGCACTATCATCCGTTAAGTTACGACTACTGCGCCACAAACGCCAAATGATGAAAGCAAATAATAGCACTACCACGCCTGCGCCAATAAAACCTAGTTCTTCTGCAATGACTGCAAAAATAAAGTCGGTTTCACGCTCGGGTAAAAATTGTAGTTGGCTTTGTGGTCCCAAACCCAAACCACGTCCAAACCACTGGCCAGAACCAACTGAAATGACGGATTGGGTAACATTATAGCCAGAGCTTAACGGATCACGCTGTGGATCAATAAAGGTCAAGAGGCGATTTTTCTGATAGTCACCTAAGTAAAAGAACCAACTAAGTGTTCCCAATGTTATGGCAATGGTGGCAAGTAGTAGTAGTTGGCGTGGACGGATAGTGGTAATCAAGCCCATCACAGTAGCGGTACCTAACAGTACAATCACAGAACCCAAATCTGGCTGCAATAGTATTAAGGCAACATAGCCTAGCAATAGACCACCATAACGTAAAACGGTTTTCCACCGTTCCATTTCAAAGCTACGATCAGCCAAAAAACGAGCCGCTGCTAGAATGAAAGCCAATTTAGCAAATTCGACTGGTTGTACACTGATCCCGGCAAATTGAAACCAGCCCGTTGTGCCACGGATGGTGGTACCAAAAAACAATAAT
>CAZSXL010000030.1:0-9795 GCA_964611225.1 uncultured Gammaproteobacteria bacterium | reverse complement strand
TCTGCCGGTGACCTATTAGTTGGGAATCCGTTGATTATTAGGCTGCGAGGTACCTGTATCGATTACCTTCACCAACATGGCTGTCAGCGTACGAGCGGTATCGCGCGTAATCACCTGACGAATTTCGGTCGGAGTAGTCGGAATTTCGGCGCAACTACTGACAATCCGTTTCTAAACAATATAGGGCGTCATCAACATACCTTGGTTGGCAATGGCGGCGTAGGCGGTAATCAACTGCAGTGGCGTGACGGTAATGCCATGACCAAAGGAACCGGTGTAGGCATACACATCCTTGAACTCTTCCAAGGAAGAAATATTGCCACTATATTCGTTGGATAATTCGATGTTTGTAGGTTCGCCAAAGCCAAAACTTTTGACGTAGTTATAAAACACCTCATTACCCGTTTGTTGCACCAGGAAAATAGTACCCAAGTTTAAGGATTTTTCTAACACGGTGGTCATATCTTGCACCCCATAGGTACGACCATCAAAGTTCTGAATCGGAAAACCGCTCACCCGGACTTCTCCCGTATCAGTATAAGTGGTAGCCGGCGTCACTGCGCCAGTATCTAACCCAGCCGCCATGGTAAAGGCTTTAAACACCGAACCAGGTTCATACTCATCGCTGACGGTAGAATTGGCGAACACATCAATCGATTCCACTTCGTTGTAGGTATTCGGATCGTAACTAGGATAATTACACATCGCTACCACAGCACCGGTCTGGGGCTGCATAATAATCAACGAACCTTCTTTAGCGGACAATCGTTCTGACTCTGACGCTAATTTGGAACAGGCCAGGTACTGTAGGTTCTTATCAATCGTCAGCACTAAGTCATCTCCATCGACAGCTTCTTGGATAAAGCTATCACCAATAGTTAAGAACCGACCAAAAGCATCTTTTTCGCCAGTAATATACCCAGCTTGACCAGCTAGTTCTTTATCAAAATAACCTTCTAAGCCATACTGCCCGACCTTGGCGGTTTCGGAATAACCAAAATAGCCAGTCACATGCGCCGTGTATTCATTTTCTGGATAGTAACGCCATTGTTCTTCGCGGAATTTTACTCCGGTCAAATCGAGCTCTTGAATCGCTTGCATCACTTCTTCCGGTACCCGGCGCTTTAAGACTTCATCGGGATCACCCGGCTTGTCGATTTTGAGAAGCAGCTCATCTTTGGGAATGGTGAGTAATGGCGCCAGCGCTTGGGCGGTGGCTGCTGGATCAGTAATATGGACTGGTTCGGCATGCACCTCGTAATAGATCTTGTTTGTAGCAATCGGAACAGTGCCGGTAGCACTGTAACGGTCATGCACTAAAATATCACCGCGCTCCGGAAAGAGTTCACCAAACAAGTCATGTTGATTGCTGGCCAACGCTTCGTAATAACCATGCTGGGCAATTTGCACTATGAACAAGCGCAACATAATGATGGTTCCGGCCACCATAAAGGTAAAACGCAAATAATCTAAGCGGTCGTACTTGCCGGGTTTGCGTTCCCGTTTATCCTTAACGCGAAAACGCGACAGCCGCCGAATCATCGAGGTATTGCACGTTACTAGCCGCTACCAAATTATACTGTTGACTGACATCGTTAACGTGCGGTAGTGCCAAGACCTCAGAGATATCCAATTCCAGGTGTTGGTTCTGACTGGTGGTTTCCTCGACCCGTTGCGATAAGCTAGCCACTGCAAACGTATCCGCCGCGGTTGAATTGACAATGCCTAAATAACCCAAACCACACAACACTAACACCCCAGCCATCAGCAGGTTAATGGCCACCGTGTTACGCCAAAACTTTGGTGCCACGCCTTGTTTGTGTTGGCTTAATTTACTGTTGGTTAGTCTGGTTAATTGAGTCATAGTTTTTGTAGGACACGCAATTTTGCGCTGCGTGAACGCGGATTATTGGTTTGTTCCTCGGCACTAGGTACCACTGGATGTTTAGTGATTAGTTTTACTTGGGCCTGACGTTGACACTGACAGATCGGCCATTCTGGCGGACAGGTACAACGCGTATCGCTCCACTGAACGAACTGCTGCTTTACTATCCTATCTTCTAGTGAATGGAAGGTTATGACGGCCAATCTTCCACCAGGAGACAAGACGGTAAGCGCAGCAGCTAAGGTAGTTTGTAAAGTACTTAACTCATCATTCACGGCAATGCGGCAGGCCTGCCACACCTTCGCCAACACATCACTGGATGACGTGTGGTAAGCCTGCTGCACGCACTCAATCAGGTCAGCCACAGATACGATCGGATGATCAAGACGCCAATCGGCAATCACCCGAGCTAACCGTTGTGGTTGACGTAGTTCGCCATAATTCCGGAACAACTCGACGAGCATGTGAGTAGTGCCTTCATTCAGCAAGTCGGCAGCGGTAGTAGTGCGGCTCAGATCCATCCGTAAATCGAGTGGTTCACTCAACGCCCGGAAGGAAAATCCCCGACCACGCTTGAGCTGATCAGACGAGTAGCCAAGGTCTAAAAGTATACCTTGCACTCGACCAGTGATCTGCCAAGCGTCGCAAACGGCTTGCATGGTGACGAAATTAGTCTGACTGACAATGAACGGGGTTGGACCTAAGGCAGTGACTGCCTCGCTATCTTGCTCAAAACCATACAGTTGTCCGTTCGGTTGAATGCGATCCCAGAGTAAGCGGGCGTGTCCCCCGCCGCCGATGGTACCATCAATGAGGATGGCTCCGGGCTGGGGTGACAGCAGCTCTATTACTTCTTGGGCTAGCACTGGAACGTGTTCTGTTGGCATAGCGATGTAAAGGTCCAGGTCTCTCCTCTATAGAAGAAGAGGCATCGAACTTTAAACGCCTAATTGGCCTAAGGCTTCAGCGATCGTGTTGCTTTCTTTTTCAGTAGCGGTTTTGTATTTTTTCCAGGACGCTTCTTCCCAGATTTCCAAACGGTTATATAAGCCAGCTACTACAACCGCTTTTTTAATGCTGGCATATTCACGTAAGTATTCTGGTAGTACCACTCTGCCCTGTTTATCCAAGGCGCAATCCATGGCACCAGCTAACATTAAACGAGCAAAGGCGCGGGTATTGGCCTGAGCAATCGGCAAAGTGGCTAATTTATCCGCTAATTTGGCCCATTCTTCATTGGAATAGACAAATAAGCAGTGGTCTAGCCCCCGCGTAACGACTGCACCATGCACAAAAGCCTCCCGAAACTTAACCGGTAAGGCTAAACGGCCCTTTTCATCCAAGTTGTGCTGATACTCCCCGATGAACATATCCACAGTTTTGATGAGTTATCCACTAAGTTATCCCCACTTTTTACCACTTTTATATCCTTTTCAACCATTATATACCACCACAAAACACCTGTAAACCCCAAATCGCCACCGGTGTGCATAAACACCCATACACCTTCCCTACCCCGAACCACACCTACCCCCGCCCTTGGGGGCGACCCCTTCCTATTCAGGAAAGGGGTTGAAAAAAATTTAATAAAAGATAGCGCAATTCTCCTCTCCTGAAGGAGTGGGGACATCAAAATGACTATCTATTACTTTTTAAATTCACTGTTGCAGTATGAGGGGAACTGTTTTAATATTTTTTGATTAACTTTTTTCAGCCAAAAACCCCTTCCTGAATAGGAAGGGGTGACCGAGTCAGCGAGGTCGGGGTAGGTGTTTTACTGCGCCATTAACTTTTTATAGGTCATGGACGCTTCACAGTGAACTGAAGCATCCGCCACCAATTCGACTGCCGCACTGACTTTGACTTTGCGGATGATGGTTGGTTTGGTTTTGGTAATACGTCCTTGCAACGTGACCGTTGAATCAACCGTAGCGTCTACATAGGTACCATTTAGTTTTAATGTGTAAAAACTATTACCGGCTTTCTTTTTAATGGTACCTTCTGATGTATAGGAGACTGTACCATCATTGATGGTGGCAGATACAACGGTACCGGCAGTATCGATATCATCGAAAGCAACTTCAACGGTTGGCTTTTCATCACTTGGATCACAAGTTTCTTCAGTGTACTTGCCCGTGCCATCATAGACATTATTCAACACAGCCGTGAGCAGTTCTATTTTAGTGTAAGTTTTGGCACTGGCTGGCAGACTAGTAGCTAAACCAATCAGCAGCAGAGGCAGGATCAATAGATATTTTTTCATAGAAAAGGTAACGAAGTAGTTAAGGTTAATAACAGTATATAACTAGTAGTATCATTAGTACAGCATAAACACCTCTCCCTTAGCCCCTCTCCTTCTTTAGGAGAGGGGAACTTGTCTTAGTATTTTTTGATTAACTTTTTTAAAAAAGTTAGAAAAACGTAAATGAATCTCCCCGAGCTAACGCTCGGGGTTTTGCGTTGGAAATATAAAAATTAAAACCCCTTCCTGCATAGGAAGGGGTGGTCGCCTTAGGCGACCGGGGTAGGTGTTACGTAATCGGTAACCTGACCGTAAACGTCGTCCCCTTCCCCAACTGCGAGCTGAATTCAATTGACCCACCATGCTTCTCAATAATGCTGCGCACAATATATAAGCCTAACCCAGAACCGGATGGATCTTTTAAGACGGCTTCGCGGCCACGGAAAAATTTGGTAAACAATTTATCCTTGGTTTCTTCGGACATCCCAATGCCATGATCAATCACCTGTAACATAATCTCGTCGTTGTCCAACGCTAGCTCCACCTGCACTGCATTGTTGGCATGAGAATATTTGACGGCGTTATCAATTAGATTTTGGATGGCCATTTTTAATTTTTGCCGATCCAGCTTGATGTGCGGTAAATCCTGTACCACCTGCATGGTCACCCCTACTTGATTACGTTGGGCATGCACCTGTGAGGCTTCTACAATCTGTTTAACCATATCACTTAATGAAGCGTCCGAAAAAGTGAAGGGCAAACGACCACCTTCAATTTCAGACACGTCTAACAAGTTATTTACAATCTCAATCACCTCATCATTACGCTGGTAGCCTTTGCTGATCAAATCCTTCTGTTTGGCCGATAAGTCTCCCCCATCGCCATCAAGCAAGAGCTTAAATAGCCACTTTAACGTAGCCAAAGGAGTACGTAATTGGTGCGCCGCCACAGAAATAAAATCCGATTTCATCTGATCTAAATCTTTTTCCTTGGTAATGTTACGCAAAATGACTAGTGAACCAATGTTCGTGTTATCGGAGTCGGTCACTTGCAAAGCTGTCGCTTGGATAATGGTGTGCTCACCTTCTTCTTCGACCGTTAATTCCGTACTTTCATAGACGGGCTCTTTAGTAGCGCGCTGCACAAATTCAACTAGTGGGCGCAGCGCTTGTGGAAACTGACTGACGACTAGAGCTTTATTAATATACTGGCGCGTATGCACACGCAGCAACCGTTGCGCATACGGGTTCATCATCACTACCCGACCCCGGTGATCGAGCAAGATAATACCATCCGCCAAGTTGTTCATAATGGCTACGACCTTGTCACGTTCTGATTCGATACTTTGTTCGCGCTGACGAATCAAGTTATTAATGAAGGCGGCAAAGAAGGAAGTAAAGACCAAAATTAATACTACGGTGGCACCGTTGTTCACCGTCACGCCAATGTTACCCACAAAACCAGGATCAAAGTGATACCGCGCATGATGCTCAATGACGCCAGTATATTCTAGCGCTAATACACTAACATAAAGACTAACCGTAAAAAACATTAACCCAATAATCTCCAGTTCATTAAGCAAAATAATCGCCATGAAGATGGTAATAAAGTAGAACAGGAACGACAAGCTCTCCACCCCACCCGATGCATACAACACCACCGTATACACGACCTGATCCAATAACACCTGAATAATACTAACGAAACGCAATCCCCGTTCGCTAATGCCCCGCGGATTACGCCGTAAGTAGAGATAAAAGATTAAGTTGTAACTATAGGTAACGGCAATTAGACCAAAAACTTTATTATCAAATTCTGCCACACCAATGGCTTTTTGAATGAGCCCTAAGACCAATAACAAAGCATGCAATACCCACCGGCTGGCCACCATGTAGCGCAGCAAAGTAATCCGTTTTAGTTTTGAGACCGCAGTATTATATTGCATCTTTACTATAATGAGGTATTATTTGACTGACCAATTCAGTATCACTATATAACTTGATTTTCTTACTATAGGCAAGGGCATTGGCAATAGTGGCTAATACCCGAATCAGCGTAAACGATTCAGCCTTGTTCACTAGACTAATCGCATCAAGTGGTTGATCGCCAATTAGTTCCACCATGGCAGCCAGTAGCTCGTTGGCTTTTGGCTTGGATAGATCACGCACGGTGGAGCCATAGCGCAGCAGGACGTGATTGGGTTGGGAGGGATCGCAATACAGTGTATTCATGATTTATTCACATTATTGGTGCGGTACCCAACCACCGGATACTTCAATGTTGGCTCCTGATAGATAACTAGCTTCACTAGACAGTAACCACCGAACAGCGGCAGTAAGATCACTGTAGGCGGCCGGGCGATCCATCGGCAGTGGATTAGTGACGATACTATTTTCAACAATCCCTGGTGAGATCATGTTCATGGAAATGTGATCCTTGGCCAAGATGGGGGCGTACGATTTCGTTAGAGTGACAATGCCACTTTTGGCAATGTAGTACGGGACAGTATATTTACGCGCAATGGTCTGTTCGGCGGTAGCGCAGGCAAAGTTAATAATCTGTCCCCCACCAATGGCTTGCATCAGTGGCACGGCTTGTTGAATACAAGCTAACGTGGCACGCAGATTGCTACCGATGACATCATCAAATTCATCTAAGGTGACCTCGGTAATCGGATGATAGACACCAAAGTTACCAACCGTGTTAATCAGAACATCTAGCCGCCCATAGGTTTGGTGTATAGCATTAAATAACCGTTGCACTTCTCCCGCCTGCAATAAATCGGCTTGCATCATCCGCGAAGCGGGAGCATGTTGCTGCACTTGTTGTAAAACCGTAGCAGCGGCAGCACTACTGTGACGATAATGCACGACGACTGTGCAACCGCGTTCGGCGAGGTCTGTAGCAATAGCCCGACCAATGCCGCGAGCACTGCCGGTAACGAGGGCGATCATGGCTGTACTGTAACACATGTGATAGACTTTAGCCATGTGGTCAATCATCACTTTACTGCTGCCCCTATTCGCTTTAATTGCCCTTGGCTATGTAGCCGGCTACGCCAAAATTGCTAAGTTAAGCTGGGTGTCCGTGCTCAATTTATTTGGTTTTTACATTGCCTTTCCGGCACTGATTTTTAAAAGTTTAGCTTTCGCTGATATCTCGTTGCAACTGCACGGCAGTATCTTTGTACTGCAAATTGCTATTGCGGTAGCGGTGATGGGCTTAGTGTACGGGGTGTGCACTTGGTTGGGGTTAAACAAAGCCGATCGCAATACCTTTACGATTGGTCTGTATTTTTCTAATGCTGGTTATATTGGTATCTCGGCTCTGCAATTAGTGTTTGGTGATGCCGCCGCCACTGAAGGGACAGTGATTGTAGCGGCCATGCTGCTGGTTACGTTGACCCTGGGTATTGCTGTGCTAGAAGCATCCAAACATAAGACCGTGCATACTGCCAGCATTATACGCAGTATTGCAAAAAATCCATTGATTTGGGCCACCATCCTGGGCTTTGCGCTCGGGCTGGTTAATTTCACCTTCCCACAACCGGCTATCCAATTTGTTGAATTATTGGCGGCCACTGCTTCCCCTACTGTGTTAGTGGCCTTGGGTATTTTTATCGCTTTGAACCATCCAAAGAAACATACCTTGCAACTAGCATCCCTCTTAGCGGTCGGTAAAGTGGTAGTGATGCCAGCCGCCCTTGGCCTGATTGTATTGATCTTACCAAACAGTCAGTGGCTGAATACCACCTTCATTCAGTCGGTGATGCCAGTAGCCTTAACCACTTTTGCCTTATCTGAAATTTACCCGATGAACCGGGAAGTGGTTTCCAGCTCCATTGTATTGTCCGTGTTACTGAGCTTTGTAACAATTCCGTTGGCAATGTGGTTAGCGCCGCTGTTGTAGCGCTTACGCTAAGATCACACTAGCCAAGCCCAGGAAAACCAAAAACCCGAGCACATCGGTAGCGGTGGTAATAAAAATAGTGGCGGAGGTAGCGGGATCTTTACCTAGTTTTTGCATGACTAACGGGACAATGGTACCAAAGACACCAGCCACAACTAGGTTCACAACCATGGCCAGCGATAAGACAAAGGCCATTTTGTAGTCCCGGTTCATGATGATCACGACCAGGGCAACAATCAATCCATTAATCAAACCATTGATGAGCCCGGCTCCGGCTTCGCGGCGCAAAGTTTTCCAGGCGTTCTGGATGGTAATTTGTTTCAAGGCAATTCCACGCACTAAAATAGCCAAGGTTTGCGTAGCGGCGTTACCGCCCATGCCAGCGACAATCGGCATGTACACCGCCAGTAAGACATATTTTGTAATCGTCTCATCAAACAGACTCACCGTAAAAGCCGCTAAAAAAGCGGTGGCTAAGTTGATGATTAACCACTTATACCGGTGCTTTACCTTAGTACGGACGGAGTCGATCACGGATTCTTCATCATGGACACCGGCAAAATCATACAGCGAGGCAGATGCTTGATTTTATAAGACTTTCAACACATCATCAGAATAGATCACTCCCATCACCTGATGGTGATCACCAATCACAACTACCTTGTTATGCGGATGTTGTTTAAAGAGTCGGACGGTGTCTTCGTGACTGGCGTTATAACGAATGGTGGAAATATGCCGCACGTATTTTTTGATCTGATCCGATGGTAAAGCAAAGCCGAGTTCGTGCCCAGGAATGTAGCCGATGACTTTAGCGTCACGCAACACTATAATCGCTGGTAGTCGCCCCGTTCTTTTTTCATGGGCTTTAAAACGCTTGGCTACTTGGGCAATCGTATCCCCTTCCTCCACATGTACGTAATCCACATTCATTAAACCGGCCGCTGTCTCGGGATCAAACTGGGTCAGCAATTCGACGCTTTGTTTTAAATGTTCGTTTAACTGCGCAATGATCTTTTGTTGCCTGGGTTTGGGTAATAACTGGATGATATCGGTGATTTCATCCGGATCCAACTGTTCTAAGGTGCTCAATAAATCAGGGGTCGGCAGTGAGCTGATGATGTCATGCTCAATCAGACTAGTGAGGTGTGTCAGCACCAGTGCCCGCTGTTGAATAGATAACGCCAAAAACCGTTCCAAGCGATCTTTCGGATGGAAACTGATATCGTGGATGAGTTGGTTTAGTTGATTATCGTGACGTGAACGCATAGTACTGATAGGTATTACGGTAACGGCCGCGTGCGGTAATTACGGCGCCAATTATGTTCATGCTTTTTAATACTCTCTAACTCTAGCGCTGGTCGATACAACACATCAATATACTCTTCCAACATCCGCTGCGCCGAAAACTGTCCCCAAATTAAAGCCATGGTCTGCTTCATCCGGTTCACCCATTCGACGGGTACCACCTGATCGGAACGTTTAAAAAATAATGTCGTAATATCACCCAACAATAGATCGTACAAAGCACTACCAGTATTGTTATCTGGTAAAATCCAACCCATCCCCTCTAAACTAATTTCATCTACCCAGCCATCACTGACCGAACATTGCAAGACACCATTGGCGCCGGCTTTCATCCCACTGGTACCACTGGCTTCGGTGCCGCGGACTGGCGTATTAATCCACAGATCCGAACCAGACACCAACACATCGGCAATCGAGATGGTGTAGTTTGGAATATAAATAACATGACCATTTA
>CAZSXL010000029.1:0-9856 GCA_964611225.1 uncultured Gammaproteobacteria bacterium | reverse complement strand
GCTTTTGCCGAGGTTTGTTGCGGTTTTGACCGCCTCCACCGGTTTGTTGGCGGCCTCTGTTTCCTTGTTGGTTTCCTTGTTGTGGCATGGTCGTACAGTTAAAATTGTAATCCGGCTGCGCGGGCAGCTTCAGCTAAGGCTTTGATGCGGCCGTGGTAAAGGTAACCAGAGCGATCAAAGATAGTAGTAGTAATCTTCTGTTTTTGAGCCGCTTCAGCAATAGCAGTGCCCACAGCTTGAGCTTTCTCTAGCTTAGTGCCTTTTACTTTCAGGGCAATATCCGAAGCGCTGGCTAACGTTTTGCCAGTCACATCATCAATTAACTGACAATTAATGTGCTGCAAGGAACGCTGCACAGTTAAGCGTGGTCGGCTAGCTGTGCCGGATAGTTTGGCTCGTACCCGGGCCTGCCGACGGTGATAACGAGCTTGTTTAAGTAGAATATCTTTAGTCTTCATATACAGTTATACAGGTTAAGCCCCGGCAGCTTGTTTACCTTGCTTACGGGTAATGACTTCGTCACTATATTTAATCCCTTTCCCTTTGTACGGTTCTGGCTTACGCACTTTACGAATTTGAGCAGCAAATTGTCCAACCAGTTGTTTATCATGTGAGGTTAAGGTCAACATATTGCGCTCTTGCGTTACCTTAATGCCTTCTGGAATATCGAGATGCACCAAATGTGAGTAACCAGCTTTGATTTGCAATTGCTTACCCTGAATTTCGAAACCGTAACCAACCCCATTAATTTCAAGTTGTTTACTAAACTGTTCGGTGACACCGATGATCATGTTACGAATCAACGCACCGGTTGTACCCCAAATGGCACGTTCAAATTTATCAGTGGGATGTTTTACGGACACATGAACACCATCTGTTTCTACGGTCACGGTGACCACGGGATTGAGCACTTGCAGCAACTCCCCTTTTGGACCTTTCACGGTCACTAAACGATCGACGACGGTTACTGTAACGCCGTCTGGAAATGCAATTGGTTTATTGGCTTTACGAGACATAGGCGTTAATAGATTTCACAAATCACTTCCCCGCCTAAGTTCTTGCGGCGAGCTTCCTTATTAGTCATCAGGCCCTGAGAGGTTGAAATAATGGCGACACCAAAATTATTCTGCACATATGGTAGTAACTTCTTTTGCGCATATACCCGACGCCCTGGCTTACTAATCCGGTTGAGGGCGCGAATGACGGACTGGCCATCTGGTAAGTAACGTAAGGTTAACTGTAAAGCTGGCTTGCCAGCTTTCTCTGTTTTACCAACACCAGCAATGTAATGTTGCTTTTCTAGAATGAATGCCAGTTTTTGCTTGAGTTTTGAAAACGGAACCACGACAGTAGGTTTACGTACCGCTTGTGCGTTCCGGATGCAAGTGAGCATGTCTGCAATTGGATCGGTCATGGGAATATATTACTTAATGAGTTACTACCAACTGGCGCGTCTGACACCTGGAATCGCGCCTTGTTCGGCTAATTCCCGGAAGCAGATACGACACATATTAAAATCCCGCATAAAACCACGGCGTCGACCACAGCGCCAGCACCGGTTTACTTTACGGGTGGAAAATTTTGGTTTGCGACGGGCACTGACTTCTTGTGATGTTTTGGCCATAGTTTTATTTCTTAAAAGGGATACCGAATAATTCAAATAGGCGCATGCCTTGAGCTCGGGTCTTAGCCGTAGTACTCAAAGCTACTTCTAAGCCATGGACATGCTCAATCGAATCCATCTGAATTTCAGGAAACACCAAGTGCTCTTTAAAGCCAATATTCAGGCTACCATCGGCATCAACAGCCGTACGTTTAATCCCTTGAAAGTCACGGACACGAGGCATGGTAATGTTGATCAACTTATCTAAGAACGCGTACATGCGGTCACCACGCAGCGTGACTTTGACGCCAACCACCATACCTTCCCGCAGTTTAAAGTTGGAAATCGATTTCTTGGCTTTGGTTTGAATCGGCTTTTGCCCAGAGATGCGACTTAAGGTATTAGTGACTGCCTCGATGACTTTTTTATCACCTTGGGCTTTACCGATACCCACATTGAGGGTGACTTTTAACAACTTTGGTACCGCCTGGATGTTGGTAATGGAAAACTCCTTCATCAAGGCTGGGATCATTTGTTCTTTATAGCGTTGTTCTAAACGTGTCATAACACTTCTTTACATTTACGGCAGATGCGTTGCTTCTTGCCGTCAGTTAATACCTTAAATCCAACGCGGGTAATCTTATTGCACTTCGGACAGACAATTTGGACATTGGAACTATCAACCGGTGCAGAGAATTCTAAGATTTGACCTTTTTCGTTACGTTTGGTTGGTTTAACATGTTTCTTCAAAATGTTCAAACCTTCTACCACCACTTTAGCATCTTCTGGCAATACCTGAACAACCTTACCGGTTTTACCGGAATCCTTGCCAGCCATCACTTTAACCATGTCTCCTTTTTTAATCTTGATCATAAAACTTCTGGCGCCAGTGAGGCGATTTTTGTAAACCCTTTAAGCTTGATTTCCCGAGGAATAGGACCAAAGATACGGGTCCCCAGAGGTTCTTTTGATTTCATATCAATCATGACACAAGCATTGTCATCAAAGCGGATATAACTACCATCTTTGCGGCGGATCTCTTTTCTGGTTCGGACAACGACGGCATGAGCAACCGTTCCCTTTTTCATCTGGGTATGTGGTTGAGCTTCTTTGATGCTGACCGTAATAAGATCACCAACCGTAGCATAACGTTTGCGGTAACCGCCACGTACTAAAATACAGCTGACGACTTTGGCGCCACTATTATCGGCTACTGCTAAATAAGAACGAAGTTGAATCATACAGTTGGTTGATACACTACCCGCCACTTTTTATTCTTGCTGATGGGACGGCATTCTACAAACTCGACCACATCACCTACTTTATACTGCTGCTTTTCATCATGCACTTGAAATTTCCGGCTGACCGTATAACGTTTTTTGTAGATCGGATGAAAACGATGACGGTCAATCCGCACCACGATCGTCTTGGTTTGGGCGGCGGATACTACTTCACCCTGGAAATGGCGACGTGTTTTGATAGGAGCTTTAGTCATGGCGGTTATTATCATTTAATACGGTTAGGATACGCGCAACATCACGTCTTAGCTGCTGCACTTTACTAACCTGCTTGGCTTTATTACTGACCACTTTCATCCGAAAGGCAGCTAATTCCGCTTTGGTCTCAGTCAATAGTTTCTGCAGTTCTGCTACTGGTTTATCGCGTAGTTCTTTGATCATCATACATGTCGTAGTAATTTCGTCTTGACTGGTAATTTGTGCGACGCTAGACGCAAGGCTTCTTTGGCATCCGCTTCCACCACACCACCAATTTCAAATAACACTGTACCAGGTTTAACTTCAGCAATGAAATGATCAACCGCCCCTTTGCCACCACCCATGCGAATTTCACCACCTTTAAGGGTGACGGGGCGATGTGGGAAAATGCGGATCCAAATTTTACCACCACGGGCTACAAAGCGGGTCATGGCACGACGAGCCGATTCAATTTGGCGAGCAGTAATCCAGGCCCCTTCTAGGGATTTCAAACCATAGTCGCCAAAATTCAGCACTGTTTTCTGAGTAGCATTGCCGCGGACTTGAGCGCGGTGCCATTTGCGATGTTTAACTTTGCGTGGAGTCATCATACAATTATTCGGCTTTATGCTTTACCACTGTGCGCTTAGAACGACCAGCCACTTTCTTACCATGATCCACCTTGCGTTCACGGGTCGGTTTCTTGGGTTGTGGTTCGGCTTCTTTTTCTTTAGGTTGCTGATTAGCAAATACTTCACCCCGGTAAATCCATACTTTGACACCAATGGTACCATACATGGTTTTGGCAGCAGCTCGAGCATAATCAATATCGGCGCGTAAGGTATGGGTGGGCACAGAACCTTGGCTTAAGGTTTCGACTCGAGCAATTTCAGCACCGTTCAAGCGACCAGAACAGATAATTTTTACACCTTTGGCACCACCTTGCATCACTGATTCGATGGCGCGTTTCATGGCGCGACGGAATGGGATACGTTTTTCTAATTGAAAGATAATCCCCTGCATCACTAACTCAGCATCAATATCTGGACGACGCACTTCTTCGATCTCTAAGTGGATATTCATTTTTTGTGAACCGAAGAACAATTTCTTGACTTGGCGCTTAATCTCTTCTACGCCAGAACCACTGCGGCCGATAATGACACCCGGTTTGGAAGTGCGAATATGAATGGTAATCTGGTCGTTAGCGCGACGAATTTCTACGCGCGAGACACCACTATCACGCAACTTGGTACGAATATATTTACGAATTTTGACATCCTCTTCCAAGACTCTAGCGAAATCACGTTTTGGCACGAACCATTTCGACAAATGGGTTGTCGTGGTGGTCAAGCGGATAATTTTTGGATTGACTTTCTTGCCCATAGGGTTAGTTCGTTGCTTGCGAGTTATCGGTTATTTTTGTCGCGGCTGTCTTTTGATTCTGCTTGGTCTTTTTCTTGGCGACTGATTTGTCTGACAAGACCACAATCACATGAGAAGATCGTTTACGAATTGGTGTAGCGCGGCCCATAGCGCGTGGCATCCAGCGCTTCAAGGTTAAACCATCCCCAACTGTAATCGATTTCAAATGTAGTTTATCTTTACTCAGTTTGAACTTTTGTTCAGCATTAGCTACCGCGGATTGGAGTAATTTTAGAACAGGCAACGCTGAAGCTTTGTTGGTAAAACGTAACTGTTGTTCCGCTTGTGTTACAGACATACCGCGCACTAGGTTTGCGATCAAGCGAACTTTGCGTGGAGCGATGCGGAGTTGACGTAATTGAGCTTTCACTTCCATATAATCCTATTTTTTCTTAGCTGGAGCCGGAGTAGCGGCAGCTTTAGGTTTAGCGGCATCAGAGGCGGCCCGTTCTTGTTCTTTTTGCATCTTACCACCATGACGGACAAACTTACGCGTTGGCGAAAATTCCCCTAAGCGGTGTCCAACCATATTTTCATTCACGAACACATCAATAAAGTTTTTACCGTTATGCACATTAAAATGTAATCCGACCATTTCTGGAGTAATCGTCGAAGCCCGTGACCAGGTCTTGATCGGCGTTTTGCTCTTTTCAGCAATGGCCTTCTGCACCTTCTTGAGCAGAGCCTCTTGTATAAAAATACCTTTTTTTAAACTACGTCCCATAGGTGTTTATCCACGACGGCGTTTAATGATAAAACGGCCAGAGGCTTTTTTCTTATCACGTGTCTTCACACCCAAAGCTGGACGACCTTGCGGAGTTTTTGGATGTTTCATACCAATGGGCTGGTTACCTTCACCACCACCATGCGGATGATCAACTGGATTCATCGCTTTACCACGCACTGATGGGCGAATCCCACGATGACGCATCCGTCCAGCACTACCCCAGCGAATGTTGCGATGTTCAGCGTTACTGACTTGGCCAATGGTGGCTAAACAGTTCTTATCAAACATACGCACTTCACCAGAGGGTAACTTGGCTTGTACAAATTGACCTTCAATTGACAAAACAGTGACGCCATTACCTGCCGAGCGAGCCAACAAACCGGTCTTGCCGGGTTCCAATTCAACGCAGTGCACCAACATACCAGCCGGAATAAATTCCATGGGCAGACGATTACCCACTTTGATCTCTTGTTTCTTCATTGAAGACATAACCGCATCGCCTACTTTGAGACCATCGGGAAGGATGATATAGCTTTTTTGACCATCCTGGTAACTAATCAAACCAATCCGAGCGTTACGATTTGGATCATATTCGATCGTTTCAACTGTAGCCGGCATATCTAGTTTAGCGGTACGAGCAAAATCGACCAGGCGATAGCGATGTCTGGCACCACCACCTTGGTGACGAACGGTAATCTTGCCCTGGCTGTTACGACCAGAGTGTTCTTTAAGATGCACCGTTAATGGCTTGTACGGTTTAGTAACTGTGATATCAGCAAAATCGTCTACGCTAGAATTGCGGCGACCTGGTGAAGTTGGTTTATACTTGCGAACTCCCATAATTATTGGTTCAAATCTACAGTTTCCCCTTTGGTTAGATAAATCATCGCCTTCTTCCAGTTGGAGCGTTTCCCCACTACTCTACCACGCATTTTGGTTTTACCCATGACATTAACCACATTCACTTTGCGTGGGAGTTTACCATATTTGGCTTGGAAGGCTTTGCGGATTTCGTTCTTGGTGGCTGATGGGTTCACCTTAAAAAGGTAAGCACCCATAACGGTAGCTTTTTCAGTTAACAACGGCTGAACTAATACTTGTTTTGTATTAGTCAACGCTTTTACAGCCACGGCTGGTACCACCTTCGGTTCAACCTTGGTAGTTGTAGTTACTGTCTGTTCTTTTTTACGTGAAAAAATACCCATATGCATTATTTACTTTTCGCTTTGGCCTTACGGTAAGTATCCTCGATCTTTTTGACCGCAGCTTGATCTAACACCACATACTCATATTTCAGTAAGTCCACAATATTCAAACTATCTGCAGCACAATAGGCTAATTTGGCAATATTCTGCGCCGCTCGTACCACATTGGTATCCAGATCTGCTAACACCAACATACTACCTTGTTTAGCGCTAGGTAACTGAGACATGGTGTCACGCAGTTGTTTAGTTTTAGCAGCCGGGATAGTAAACTGGTCAATCACAATCAATTTATCATTAGTCACTTTGTCCGATAACACCATGGCCAAGGCAGCTTGCTTCATGGCTTTATTCACTTTCAATTTAAAATTGCGATCGTTACGTGGACCAAAAGCAACGCCACCACCACGCCACTGTGGGTTACGAGAAGAACCTGTGCGAGCGCGACCCGTCCCCTTTTGCTTCCAGGGTTTGCGACCACCGCCACGCACTTCACCTTTGGTTTTGGTGTGGGCTAAGACTTCGCGACTGTTGGCTTGCTGCGCTACGGCCACTTGGTGCACAACAGTTGGGCGCACCGGTACGGCAAATAAACGATCGGGTAAGGTTTGCTCACCTACCACTTTGCCAGTCATGTTGTACAGTTTTACAGCGGCCATAATTATTGAGAGATACAAATCATCGCATTGCGCGCACCAGGTACAGCCCCTTTTAAATATAACTCGTTCTTTTCCGTATCCACCTTGACCACTTTCAAATTGGCTAATTTCACAAATTGATCACCCATGTGTCCAGCCATGCGCATATCTTTAAAGGTCCGCTGAACGCCACCAGCACCAATCGAACCTGAAGCGCGCTCCTGATCTTTATGACCATGACTAGCGGGTTGGCCATGGAAACCATGGCGTTTGACCACACCTTGAAAACCCAACCCTTTACTAATGCCGGATACTTTAACTTTATCACCCAGGACAAACTGTGATACTAACACTGCATCGCCTACGTTATAGGTTGATCCATCGGTCACACGAAACTCAGTTAGTTTACGAAAGACTTTATTCAAACCCTTAGTATGCCCTACCACCGCTTTAGAAACCGTTTTGGCACGACGTTCACCCATGCCAACTTGGACAGCAACATAACCGTCCTTATCAGCGGTTTTGACTTGCGTCACGATATTCGGTTCGGCTGCCAAGACCGTTACGGGCACCACATTACCAGTCTCATCAAAGACCTGAGTCATGTAGAGTTTCTTGGCGAGTAGGAATTTATTAATGGTTTTTTTCATAAAAAAATCTGCAGTGCTTGTTCTGGTGATATCCCCCGCTGGGATCATTCCAGGGCAAACGGCAGTGATCTAGTAATGGTTGCTTTTGTTACATTTTTATTTCTACATCTACACCAGCCGGGAGATTCAAGTGCGACAGTTCATCAATGGTTTTCGCGGTTGGACTATAGATATCAATTAAGCGCTTGTGCGTACGGAGTTCGTACTGGTCGCGGGCATTCTTATGAATGAATGTGGATCGCAACACAGTATAACGACTGCGCTCGGTAGGCAGTGGAATAGGGCCCTCAACTCGAGCCCCTGTCCGTTGAGCAGCTTCAAGGATAGTCCGACAGGACTGATCAATGATTTTGCTGTCGTAAGCGCGGATTTTCACCCGGATACGCTGCTCAATCTCCTCGTCTAGTTGTACAAGAGCTTTCTTAACAGGCATTCGTATTATTTGGTAATCGTCGTTACAACACCCGCTCCAACTGTACGACCACCTTCACGAATGGAGAAACTTTGTTTTTCGCTTAGGGCTACTGGTACAATCAATTTAATAACCATCTTTAAGGTATCGCCTGGCATGGCCATCTCGGTGCCGGTTGGCAAAGTGATCTCACCAGTGACATCAGTAGTACGCATGTAGAATTGAGGTTTATAGCCAGTCATAAATGGTTTGTGACGGCCGCCTTCTTCTTTCGATAAGACGTAGACTTCAGCTTCAAATTCAGAGTGTGGAGTTAAGGTGCCAGATTTAGTGAGCACTTGACCACGTTCCACTTCTTCTTTCTTGGTACCGCGCAGTAAGATACCAGCGTTATCACCAGCCCGACCTTCGTCTAAAGTCTTATTGAACATTTCAATGCCAGTAACGGTAGTCTTGGAAGTATCGCGCATACCGATGATTTCGACTTCTTCGCCGACTTTAACGATACCACTTTCGATGCGACCAGTGACCACAGTACCACGACCTTCAATGGACATGACATCTTCGATGGCCATCACGAATGGCTTATCGACTGGACGTTGTGGCTCAGGAATAAAGGTATCTAAGGCATTCAAGACATCCATGATTGGTTTAGAAGCGGCTTCATCACCTGGATTTTCCAAAGCTTTCAAGGCTGACCCACGGATAATTGGGATATTATCGCCATCAAAGTTATATTTCTTGAGCAAGTCGCGGATTTCTTCTTCCACCAACATCAATAACTCCTCATCTTCCACTTGATCCACTTTATTCAAGAATACTACGAAGGTTGGCACGCCGACTTGGCGAGCTAACAAGATATGTTCACGGGTTTGAGGCATCGGACCATCAGAAGCAGATACGACGAGAATGGCACCATCCATTTGGGCAGCACCGGTAATCATGTTCTTGATATAGTCGGCATGGCCAGGACAGTCGATGTGAGCGTAGTGACGCTTATCGGTTTCGTATTCAACGTGAGCAGTATTAATGGTAATACCACGTTCCTTTTCTTCAGGAGCGTTATCGATTTGATCGACTGATCGCTTTTGGGCCTTTCCGCCTTTAGCATTAAGAACAGCAAGAATTGCAGCTGTAGTGGTGGTTTTGCCGTGGTCGACGTGACCAAGAGTACCGACGTTTAAGTGCGGCTTTGAACGATCAAACGCTTCTGCCATAGGATTTATTTAATGTTTTTCTAAATAATTGTTTAAACAAGCTGGGTTATTATAACAGCGTTTTTCGCCCTGTAAAGGGTAGCTGATTCTATGGTGTGGATAAGTTGTCAACAACGTAGGTATAATTCATGAATTATACGTACAATAATATTGATAAAATATCAAATTTATTGTGTAGTAATATTACTTACTTCTTTTCTCCACCAATTCTGTTTGCACGTGGCGAGGCACTTCGCTATATTGCTTGAATTCCATTGAATACGATGCTCGGCCTTGGGTCATCGAACGTAACGAGGTAGCATAACCAAACATTTCAGCTAAGGGGACAATGGCGTTAATGACTTTGGCTTGGCCACGATCAGTCATTTCCAGAATCTGACCACGTTTTGAGTTCAGGTCACCAATCACGTCACCCATGAAATTTTCTGGAGTGATCACACTCACAGCCATGATTGGCTCTAAAATCACTGGATCTGCATGACGACAAGCCTCTTTAAACGCCATCGAACC
>CAZSXL010000028.1:0-9885 GCA_964611225.1 uncultured Gammaproteobacteria bacterium | reverse complement strand
TAAATGGTAAACGTAAGCGTTCACCTAAGTAATTGAACTTCGTGCCGCTGACTAACATTAGTACGACTACCCATACGATGTCCCCTCCTGTGTAGTAGAAATTCAGTAACATCCCTAAAGTTCCTTCTGTACTCGCATCGTTTCCCCTTCCGATTGTATAGACAAAATAAAACGTTACTAATGACATGCAAATTGGAATCAAAGAAAAATATATTTTTTGTTGTACTTGGTTTTTCTGGTTTCGTAAGGCGACAATATATCCAAACAAGCCAAATCCAATAAGAATAGCGGGGTTGACAAACACATAAGCAAGGTCTGGCCAGCCTGGGAATGGTACGGCAACACCCAAGAAAAACCCATGATATAACCAAATAATGGAACCAGCTGCCCAGGCAAAAAGACCAAGTCCATAAAACAGTAAAACTTTACCAACTCTGCTTCTATAACCACCCCAGTCTTGCATGCGTTTCATGCAGACGATACCGCCAGTGATACACAGCGAAATTAAAATCAAATTTGAGAATGGTTTGCTGTCATCAACACTTAGCTCACCAAATAGATGATATTTTATAGATAATGTGGTGAGCAACAAAAATTCTGCCAGTAATAAATATATTCCTTTTCCGAAAAATATTTTTTGTGTGATGGTTTTCATATGGTTATTGCTTCCCGATGACAATGGCCTGATAAATAAGGATCTGGTGCAACAATGGACCAAGTGAACGTCCAAACTGTTGTAATGACGAAAAATCATTGGTCGCATACAGGCGAGAATTAATGACGTCTTTATGACTCAAAAAGATAAAACCATACACATCTTGCTCGGTAGACAGCGGAATAGCGAAGATAAAGTGATGCTTTTGCATAAACACCAGCATCTCGGCATGCATCGTGTCAGGTAGTTGGTCAGCCAAAGGCGAGCGCCGTTCGGTGCAAAACACAGCCTGATACTGTTTAGCAAAATGTACTAGCGCATGGCTTTGTGACAACACCTGATGACGATCATCCGTCGTGGTGACATATTGCCGACTCTGCCAATCAAACAAGGATAACGTGTAGTGCGTAATGGCATATTGTGTCTGCAAATAATCTTTTATTTTACGTTCGATCCCTGCCAGGGCTTGCGCCGCCATGGGATCATGCACTACTTTGCTACCTGTCATGATATCGACACCAGCCCGCACAGTGATGGTATTAAGCACCATCCGCAGCAGTCGTTGTAGCGCTAACAATCCGATTGGTAGAACTAAGGCAAAGGCAAATTTCGTTTGATCAGTGGATAGGGAGGTGTAGCGTAGTAAGATTCTTTCGACTACAAAGGCGATCAGGATAGACATAATCACTACAGTGGTGATGCCGGTTACTTCGAAGAAATTTCGCCGTAAGGTTAGTTTCATATCAATCCTCCAATAGACTTGGTCTTAAACAGTTGACTCCTAAAGAAAATATCGATAGTGACGTCACAAATAGTAAATCTGAAAATGCCCCGTTGTAATATATTTCAACAGTAGTTGAGTAAGAAAAATAAAAATCTGCCACATAATTTGCAATTAAGCCAATCACCATGATGGAAAATGGTAACTTTAATCGCTTACCTAAATAGTTGAATGAAGAACCAGAAATAATGACGAGTAAGGTGATGATGACAATTTCTCCCATTGGATACCCCATATCAACCAAAAATTTTAAAAGATTTCCCTCATATAGAACAGTGTTACCGTAAAGATCAACAAAAATAAAATAATATGTGACGATGGCCATTAACACTGGTATGCATAAAAAATAAATACGCTCTTTAATATTACTATCATCCCGCAGCGCGGTAACATAACCAAATAATATTATCCCAGTGCCCCATAATGGGTAGACCAGCATATACCCCAGATCGGCCAAAGAAGGATATGGTATCACAACATCAAAGAAAAAGTTGTAACATATCCAAATACCAGTACCGGTAGCCCAAGAAAAAAGTCCCAGACCAATAAAAAATAATATTTTACCCAAACTACTGCTCAAACCTCCCCATTGTTTGCATCTATACATTGCGATAACCCCTCCAGTAAGTGGTACAAATCCTAGAAAAATATTAAACACATAGTTCCAAATCGTTGCCCGATTACCACTCAACCATAGAGCCAGCGACCAAATACATAATAAAAGAAAGAGGAATAGGATGAGATAAGATGCCTTATTAAAAAATATTTTTCGTAACGTATTCATATCTATTTTGTACCTTTTAACACAATCGCATCATAAATTAGAATCTTTTGCAGCAAGGAGCCGAAGGTTTTACCGAAGGCGGTGAATTCGGTAAAGGTCGGTGCGGCGTAGATGCGGGAATCCTTGACTTGCTCGAGGGTCAGAAACAGGAAACCGTAGACATCGGTAGCGGTCGCTAGTGGAATCGCAAACACATATTTATGGCGGCGCATAAAGGTGGTAATTTCGGTCAGGGCGGCATCGGATAAAAAATCTTCTTCTGGTAAGTGGCGGTCGGTGCAATAGACGGTGCGGTACTCGGCGCTAAACTTCACTAAGGCATGTTGTGCCGGCAACACATGCGTGACGGCACTGCCACGTGGACAACATTCAAAATAGGTATTGCGTTGCCAATCAAACACATACAAAATAAACTGATCAATCTGAAATTGCTCGTGCAAATTTCTTTGTAAACTGCCTTTAAACGTATTAATTGATTCCAAGGTGAGTGGATTCAGTTTTGGTTTATACACCAGTTGCGCAAAGTTGAGAGTATCGTGATGAACCAATTTACTAATCAACCATTGCAGTAGAATTAAAATCACTGGCAGGGTTAAACCAAAGGCAAAGGTGGCGGTGGCGGTTTCCACGTAAAACGTCGTGATCAATAACTGCTGCACGGCGTAGGCGCAGACAATTGAAATGCCGACAGCGATGCTGTTAGCGAGTAACAATTGTAAGCGCGAGAACTGTCCCATAATACTTGATATGATTCACCCTAGCTTACTTTGAAAAAAGCGCAATGGCCTTTTGGCGACGGCGCTAAATATAGAAATATAATAATGACCTAATGTTAGCTAAAAGATAGGTGGATAAACTGTGTGTAAACCCCCTAAACGACGGCGCTTGGTTATGGCCATTTAACCAAAAAATTCACCTTCCACCAACTACACTACCAATGATTCATCCAATAACCCCTGCTAAGGTGTCAACGTAATTACTGTACTAACATAGTTCTGTCCATCGGTACATTGAGAATTATGGGCTTGCAACCGGTACGTTACGTCTTTTAACAATCCACGATCTGTTAAATCAGCCTGACAGATAAATTTATCTTTTTCTTGTACACAGTCGGCTGTCCCTCCCATCCAGCCGAATTCACCGGCTCGTTCCACTTCTTGAATTTCTACTTCATTTATTTGACAGACTGCTGGAATAGACCAATGTGCAAAAAAATCTTTTCCGTTAACAGTGACAACGACTGGTTGAATAAACTCACCTTGTGATGCTTGCGGAAATGTTGCGCTTGGATCATTACCTGGACCAAACCATTTAAACCAGATATAAAAAATGCCTAGACAGAATATTACGATTCCTCCGGATAGACCAATAATACGTATAAAACTTTGAAAATAGTTAGTGAGAGAGTTCATATCTTTTTTATATATCATATCTGGTGAATTGTACAATATAGGTGAGTGGGGATGGGAGGTGACAGTGTGATCATCTCCCATCCCGTGTTCAACTCAGTTGTACTTCTGCAGACTGATCGTCTCGAGGTAGCCCCCGAAGAAGTCATCGACGCAGGCGTAGAAGTTGTAGTTGTCCCTGCTTCCGCCACGCGTCTGCTCGTAGAGGCGACCCTCGACGGTACCGAGCAACAGCGAAACGATTGCGCTGCTCGAATTCCACCGCAGCATGCTCCGCAACGTGCTGGCACTCTCGCTGTGATTGCCGAAGTAGAAGCTGAGCATGTAGTCATCGTAGTCCGTGCCGCAGTCGCTGCCCGGAGCCCACATCACGCAGTTGGGGCCAGTTGAATAGGACAGCCAACCACCGGACGTGTCCCACCGCTCGACGTACTCGGCATAGGCGTAGATGCCCCAGTAGCCGCTGCAGGCCGACAGTCCGCTCGGCGGGGGAACTGCACCACTCTGCTCCTCTTCATCTACCAGATCCCAGAGGATGATGCCGTAGGCCTGCATGGCATCGATGAAGGCTTCCCGCTCAGCGTCGGTGAAGGACTCGAGGGTCGAGTAGTCGCCGCTCTTGATCTCAGCGACGATGATGTTGACTTCCTCCTCCGTGAAGCTGATCTCGGCAGCGGTGATGTCGCCGGTGTCGAACTCCTCGATCGGGTTGGGGGTGATGGTCGCCGACGGATCGGTGCTGACCGAATCGCTGACGCAGCCGGACGCGAGTCCGAACAGCATGAGGATGATGTGGAATGAGCGCGTACGCATTGTAGTCTCTCCTGACTGAGTTTGCTACTATCCTTTATCCCACAGAATTGTGGGACACAAGACAAGTAGCCTGAGTTGCCCCAGGGGAAAAGAATTTGGACGTTTCCTTTCCGCTACTGCAACTTAATATAAGCATAAAGTAGTGCCAGATTTTGTGAAGGGCTTTTTGGCGACGGCGCAAACGAAAAAACGATAGTTTAGTACTATCATCATTGATCAAAGTCGACTGTGCATAACTAACACGCGACGGCTCTCGAAAAAGTAAAAACAGGTGAGCCTGCCTTGCCAGTATACAAAAATGTATCATTCAGTGAGCAGGGAAGTACACGAGCGCTAACTAAACTGATTTTTTATTTGTCTTTAAGTACACGCTAAAGGCTTGATCAAACTGTTCAAATTGATCTGGTGCTGTTTGCAAGTATGCATACACTTTTGCCACATCAACATCGGCATACTCATGAATTAATTTATTACGAAATTTACCCATGCCAGTAGATAGCTTGGCCAGGTTCGCATCAATAATATTCTGCCTACCCAACTGGGTAATGACGTCCTCATAGGTTTCGGGCGAAGCAGCAAAGTCTTCTGTCAGAATATGTGAACCCACATCCAGAATAGTCTCAATGCCTATCGTCAGATAGTGCAACATAGACCCAACCGTGATTTCATCACCAGCTAGTTTATCTAGTGGGTACTGTCGTAATTTTTTTAAAACACGAACAGCCTGTTGCAACTTAGCTTTTTTTTCAACGATGGATGAGTGATCAAGCGTCATATAAATACTGCTGCTTTAAGTTCACGTAAATGACGCGTATCTTCATACGCATGTAGAATTCTAGTTTTTAATACTGCAGTGTCATGTGGTACATGGTTCAGTAAAGGTAGCCCGCGTAGGACGGCTCGATGTGCCAATAAGGGTGAGGCGGTAGCAATATTAACCAGATCAATATTGTCTGTGTGTAAACTTTGGGATAATTCAGCAAATAATTTCGATTCAGCCTGGTCTGCATCCACAGACGCTTCATACATGACCGCGATATCAATATCAGATAATGGCCCAGCCGTGCCATGCGCATGTGAACCAAACAAATAGGCTTGCTGCACTGGATGGTGTGGTAGCACGGCTTTTATTTTCCCTACAAAATCTGTTTCCATAGTTTAATATTAGCTCAATATGAGAAGAAAATCAACTTGTGCGTGAATTACTGGTAAACACCTTGCCGATGGCCAATGGCAATTACTAGGATCACTAACTCGTGATGACGGATAGTGTACACAATTCGATAAGGCCAAACCCGACATGATCTTTTCCCATCGTGTTCACCGGATAGTTTTTTTCCAAGATACGGATTATCTTCTAAGCTCTTTAGAACGACAATGATTCTTTGGCGATAACGTTTATCGACGTGATCGAGTTCTTTTTGAACGTTTTTTGGTAGGACGACTTGATACGACATCTTTTAAATCTTCTAATAATATGTAGTTCCCTTCACGATATTCTTTCATCGCTTGCTTGGTATCAGCTGCTAGGTTAGGGAAATCTTTAATGACCTCCAAAGTTTCCGCCCAGGATTCAAATTCTTCTGCCGACATCACCACCGCTTTTGGCTTACCTTTGTCGGTTAAGGTGTAATAGACATTGGGATGTTGCACCCGTTCAGCAATGGTAAAAATATGTTTACGGGCTTCAGTAATGGAAATTGTGGTTTTGGTAGTCATATGTACATAATAACGTACATGTTGAAGATAGTCAATAAAAAAAGGCAGCCCCGACACAACTTGATAGTCATGCCGGGGCTTGTCCGAGCGGTTGCGTGAGCAAACGCCACGGACGGGGTGCAGAAACGCGATCACATTGCGGTGACAACGTTCACTGCTGGACGCCTTTGTCTTTCAAAGAGCGACTTGAACCTTAGGGTCCGTACTGAATTAGCTGGATCCGCTTGCCCGTGGTGGTGAACACCACGTAGCGGGTCTGGGTGACGGGGTCCAGACAGACACCGGGGCTGGTGCCACTGGCGGCGAAGTCCACCGGGGCCTGTGAGGACAGGTCAACCGAAGACCAGGTCGATCCATCGGTGGTGAACTGCTGCAGCCGTCCCCCTTCGCCCATGAAGACGATGGCTCGGGACGGAACGTCCCTGTCCGTCATCTCTACGGGCGAGGTTCCAGGATCGGAGTAGCTGACCGCGGTCTGGCCGGAGAGGTCAAGACTCCTCCAGTAGTTCCCGTCGTAGGTCAGCTGCTGGATGCGGTCTCCTTGGGTATTCAACAGAATGGCCAGCAGGCTGGCATCACTGGTGATGTACCCAAACGGAGAGCTGTCGAGATCCGCGTAGTCCACCGCGGCTTGAGCAGAGACATCCAGGGATGACCACGTTCCGGTGTTGGAACGCAGCAGCTGGATACGACCGTTGCCGTTGAAGACCACGAAGCGCTCGGTGCTCTGGGGGTTCGGGAAGGCCACCGGGCTGGTGCCGAGACTGGCGTACGGGACGGAGGCTTGAGCCGAGAGATCGAGACTCGTCCAGTAGTTGCCGTCATAGGTCAACTCCTGGATCCGTCCAGACTCCGTGCTGAAGACCACGTGCAGGTACGTCGTCACCGGATGGATGAAGCCGAAGGGTTCGGCGTCGAGATCTGCCCAGTCGACCGCAGCTTGGCTGGAGAGGTCGATGGACGACCATGTGCCCGTGTTCGAACGCAGGAGGTACAGCCGCCGGTTGTCGCCCGTGAAGACGACGAACCGTTCTCCCGTATCCGGATGGCTGAAGATCCTGGGGCTGGTACCGAGACTGGCGTAGGCCACGGCGGCTTGAGCGGAGAGATCGAGACTCGTCCAGGACGTACCGTTGTAGGTCAGTTCCTGAATCCGTCCGCTCTCGGTGCTGAAGACGACGTGGAGGGTACCGGTGGTCTCGTCCACCATACAGGCGGGGCTGGCCGTGGGGTCTGCCCAGTCGACGGGGGCTTGGGCGGAGAGGTCGAGGGAGGTGTAGACAGACGCAGTGCTTGCACTGGTACTGCTGATGCTACGCGCGCTGCAGTTCGAGTCCTGCTGACGCGTGTACGTCTGGCCGTTCTTCCACAGGAACAAGGAGCGTTCGAACTCCTGGTAGGTGTAGCCATCGCTACCTTCGTACTCATCGGTGCAGGGAGCACCATACTCGTCCGGACCGCCATTGTAGGCGTACTGCTCCCAGAAGTCCGTGTGGATGGCGAAGGCTGACTCGAGCTCCTCGTTGTACATGAGGATGCTCCAACCATAGGTGCCATTGTCGTAGTGGTCACCGCCTTCGAAGTCTTGCACGTAGGGCAGACTTTCGTCATTGCCCCAGTGGTGGACGTAGGGTCCGTCCACGATGTCATAGGCTTCACCGAGGGTGTTACGGGCGCCGTTGGTTTCGTAGGCTTCCGCGAAGGCGTAGGAAACGCTGTCGTAGGTGTCGTCTGCGAACAGACCGGGCGTGGCTGCGGGATAGCCGTTGGCCGAAGCCGTCGTGCCATTCCAGTACAGGTAGCACCCCTGGAAATCCTGCCAAGCGTTGTTGCCCTGGGCGTATTCGTTACCGATGGGAGCACCGCAGCGGACGTTGCCCGTGTCCGCGCGACATGACCAGCCTTCTGGTCCACCGCACGTGCCACTGTAGTAGCTCCAGAAACCGGAGCGTACCAGGTAGGCCTGGTTGGCACCGCCTTCCGAGTCGAACAGGATGGCGGAGGTGCCGGAAGAGGTTCCGGAAGCGTCGTAGTCCTGCCGACACACGTTGGAGGTGCTGTCGTAGACGGAGAGGTCACCTTCTGCATCGCCGATGAAGATCCCGAAGGAATCCTTCACGTCGTCGATCTCGGAGGCGTAGTCGGTGCAGTCGATCTGGTGGGAGGCGATGAAGTCCACCGGGTCGAGATGGAAAGGAGGTGCACTACCGTAGTAGTATCCGCTCCCATTCTGGTTGTCCGTCAACACACCGAAGTGCAGATGACAACCACCCGAATTACCGTCCTCCGCAAGATTTCCGCCAATGTCAGCGATCCACTGACCCTGAAAAACGGTCTGGCCATAAGAGACCTGAAGGTTGTGGAGATGGCCATACAACGTATAGCGATACCCATCAGTCGTCAGATGCTGAATGCGAACCTGCCTGCCCCAGCCATTCTCAAACTCGGCATTGACGATGAGACCGTCAGCCGATGCATAGACCGGTTGATCACAGTCGGTATTGCCACCATCATCGCCGTTGATGTCGAGGCCGTCGTGACCGTACATCCAGGTGCCGGTACATTCAGAAGATGACTGAGTGTAGGGAGGAACCGAGCAGTATCCTTCTGCGTAGGAGTTGTTGAAGTACTGGTCGATGCGGTAGCCCTGCAGTTCCCCTTCGGAACCCACGGGGTAGATGAAGCTGGAGACGATCTCCTCGGCCTGTGCGGTGTTGATGGGGATGAAGAAGGACAGAACCATGGTGAAGACCATGATCAGGAGCACCTTGATGCGTTCCATGTTGGGACCTCTGTGTCAGTTGTAAAAGAGCTGTCTGTTTCCGGTACGAGCGAATTCCCGTTCCGGCCATTCCTTTCTTGAAATAAAGAAAGGAAGCGGTCGAAACACGAATTATAATAATTGCAGAGTACCAATCATGGTATTAAAGATACTTATCCTTTCTTCATCATGCTGTGATATCAACTTCCCATCATTTAACTGTTGAATAATGTTAGTTGACCATTCTCTTGTATCACTGTTGAATGAATGATTTGGATACTCAATGTCCTCAGGTGCAAAAACCATGGAAGCCATAATATAATCTTGGTCGGCAAAGAAGTTTGCTCCGCGATAAAACCCACTGCCCGGAACATCATAACTGTAGTAAATATCTACAGGGATGCCATTAAGCGTGACATTAGAACTTTGGATCATCTCACTTTTCAAATCAGATAGCTCAGTCTTAGTGGAAAGTAATGCATAAGCCTCCCCTTTTTTATCAGGTGCTTCATCGTAGTTTTGAACATAGAACTTAATATTTTCCTGATTCGCTAAAACTGAATCTGATTCAACATCTTTAAAATTCACTCCCTCATGAGATTCATCGAATGAATAGTTGCTGGGATATTGTAAACTAAAACCGTACTCATCACTCGTGTAGGTTAACCAATCCGACGTATCAACCTCACTCACCTGGTCTGAATTCGTGTTTTCATTTGTATTTACGACAACATTTGTGTTTGTAGTGTCGGTGTTAGTCACTACATCAGTATTTGTAGCCGTTGACACTGTGGTGCAACCAGCTAATACCAAAAGATTAGCGGTAATGGTGGAGATAAAGATGGTTTTAGATGGGTTCATAGTTCGACAAGCTCACTATTAATTAAGTTTATTTAATAAAACAACGTCCAGAAGAGTGACAAACGATTAGGTTTGAGAGACTCAAGGTTGGACGCCTGAGGA
>CAZSXL010000027.1:0-9892 GCA_964611225.1 uncultured Gammaproteobacteria bacterium | reverse complement strand
TCAGACCAAAGAGATGAACGATGGTTATTTGATGGCGTTTGGCTTAGCGCCCAATGGTGGCCATATTCCAGCCACTGGTTTGGACCTCTATTTATATGGTACCGACCAGACCTGGCCAACGATTCAAAACGTAGCACGCAATCTAACGGTTGAGCAATCACTGCAACCAGCGCTAGTGGAGTTTTATCGCTTTGTGTATCCAGAGTCAGAGCGGTTACCTGCCTTAGCTGCGCTGACAGCCGAACAAGTCGTGGCATATGCTGGTATCGACGAGGTTTTACAACCGTGTCTGCGTTATATATAATAAGCCACTTATGCCTAGCGATACTTTCCAAGCTTTACGAGATAGCGTTCTATCAAAACGACCGGTTTTGAATGAACTCATTGAGAAACGTGGGCAGAAATCACTCTACGACTATACTAAAGACTACATTAGCGTTAATTTAAACCCTCCCATTAAGCAACGCCAAGATGAGTTGGTGGGGACATTCCGTAAGGAAGTAGCTAAATTACTTGGTGACGAGGTGGCACAAAAAGCGGCTAAGCAATTAGAGCGCTATTATTATGTATCTACAGCTGATCATCATGGCCCTATTTGCCATCCGTTTTTCATCAATGCCAATTTATTGTTAGCTGCACCTTATAAGGAAATTAATGACCCAGATTTACAGTATGTCATTGTGCTAGCTTGTGCCAGCATTTCATTCCGAAATTCTTCCTTCCCACGCGGCCTATTATTTCACAACGCCGCGGATAAAAAATTTGAAGTTGAGCGGGTAGCCTTCTTTCCGGCCAGTATGCGCGCCTGTCCAGTGTTTAACTGGCGAGCCTTCGTTCAGGAAGAAATTGAGACAATTAAGCGCGACATCACCAACAAGGTTAAGTCGAAGAAGATGACAGCGGCAGTGGGTACAAAAATTAATGGCCTGATGGATGAGATTTACTTGCAGCCAGATGTGTTAGCTTGTAAAACATTTTCAGAACAAGTCACCAAAACAAACTATACGCTGTGGCAGAAATTTTTTGGTGGCGCCGAACAAACACCAGCTAACCTGATCTGCTTAGAGCAAGAGACATTAGTCATGCAACTGTTGTTAGATTATCACTTAGACCAAGATACTATCTTAAACCACGTGCTCTTTGATGCTAGCTACGACCCATTGATGCGGCAGTACTTTGAGGGTGTAATGGGAGCGTTTTCTGTGCAGGACCATTGGGGCAGTTATCTGTTTTGGGCAATGCCACCAGGCCAAAAATATCGTGTGCAATTATGGAAACAAGGCAATAAGTTAGTGACAGATGATGGTGCCTACCAGGTCGAGTTAACACCAGCTGCTCTACGTGTTGCTATGGAAAAGCGTGAGATCTTCCCAACTACTTTACTGGATTTTTTTGTACTGTCTTTTTACTATGGCTTGAAGTGTGTTGGTGGGTTCAACCAGATCAACTACTTGACGGATATGAAGAATGCCTACATTAAAATGAATGTAGATAGGGGTAATTATCGCAGTATCGAAGTATGTGCTCGCGCCCAAACCAAAGAGATGAATGATGGCTTTACCTTAGCCTTCGTTGCTGGAGCTGATCAAAAAACCTACGCAGCTACCGGTTTAGATTTTATTCTCTATGGAGACATTACTACCTGGCCGCGGCTAGTAGATACCATCAAGCAAATTACCGTGGAAGAAGCCTTCAACCCACTACTACCTGAATTGTATCGGGTCATCTATAACGAAAAAGATCGCACACCAGAACTATCTGCGATCACAGATGAACAGATCATGAAACTCACTGGCTTAGACAAAAAGATTATTCCATGTGCTAAAGTGTCGGGGATATCAGACTCGAACTGATGACCTTCTGGACCCAAACCAGACGCGCTACCAACTGCGCTAATCCCCGCCTTCGCTAAGAGCTACGGCGGGTAAACCCGCTAGCCCTTGTAGAGTAAGGCTGGGGTACTATAGTGGATTATCTTGCAAAAAGCAAGATCAGCAAATTAGTGCTATGATAAGGGGATGAAATACACACTACATAAACTCATCTTTAGTCTAGTGACAGTGGTAAGTTTAATCGCTGTCGTCCAGCCAGCCTTGGCCGCCGATGCCACTATTACGGGTACGGTCACGCATGCGGCAGATAGTACACCAGTGACATCACTGTTGATTTATGTGGAAGATGCGGTGACTGGGGATTACAGTTATGCCTATACTGATGCTACGACCGGTGTGTATACGGTTACGATCACTGACGACGGTTCAGGAACTGCTGGTGAATATTTGGTCTATAATTATGTGATCACCAGTGACGAGGACAACGTTACGTTCATCCGATCACAGCAAACCGTGGAGTTAATTGAGGGGGAAAATAAAACTGGAGTTGATTTTAGTTTAACGAGACGCGCCCGCTTTACGGGTACTGTGTATGAGTCTGATGGTACAACGCCTATTTATAATGCCTACGCCTATTTTACTCATACTAGTGGGTGGACGATTGGTTATGGTACGGATTATTCGGCCTACTCTGGCGCCTATTATGTGACCCCTATCCCTTATCCAGGCGCTACCGAATCGGCAGTGGGTGACTATGATGTCACGGTAACAGCGGATGGATTTTTTGGTGCCCAGATTAATGATCTATCCCTGACGGCAGATGAATCAGATATCACCCAAAACTTTACTCTGACTGGTCAAAGCACTGTGGCTGGTACAGTCACCGACCGGCAGGGCGATCCCATTAGTGGTGCAACTGTGACGCTGGATGATATCAATTCTGGCTATGCTTACACGGCCACTACGGATTCAGCTGGTGACTATACGCTCGAGGTTTATGATCTATATGACTATGATGGCACAGCGGTAGGTAACTATAGTTTGATTTTTGCAGCCGATGGTTACATCACGAAATCACGGTTATTATCCATCACTGCGGATGAATCTACCTTAACTGGTAAAGATGCAACCTTACGTCCGGCGGCCACCATGACAGGGACTATTTACGAGTCAGATGAAACGACTGGCATCAGTGGTGCAACTATCCAGGCCGACAATGGTCTGGGTAATACCTACACTACTACTTCTGGAGATGACGGCAGCTTTACTTTTGCTAGTTTGCAACCCGGCGCAAAATATAACCTGACGGTAACGAAAACTGAATACGTCAAAAACGTTGTCTACAATATTGCTGTATCCGCCGGAGAAACAACCGCTGATCAAGATGTGCTCTTAACGAACACAATTACTTTATCGGGCACTGTGCTAGCCCGGGCTGATGGTGGAGAGATCAACGGAGCCACTATTCGTTTATTTGATCTCAGTAAGCCACGTTCAAGCAGTGCTGATTACACTACTACAGCATTAACCGATGGAACGTTCATGCTTAGTAATATTGACCCCGGACAGTACCGGGTGCACGTTAGCCAAACAGGCTATATTAAACTTAAAGTCAGTGAGCTGGATTTGACCGCAGCGGTCAGTGGACGAGACTTTAAACTGGAAGCCGCCGCTACTATTTTTGGCAATGTCACTAATAAGCAGGGCGAACCGGTTCACAATGCCTATGTCAGCGTATCCAGTAAAGCGGCTAGCGATATTGGTTATGGCGCCGCGTACACTGATATGAATGGTAATTACTCGATTGGTAGTCTAAAGGCTGGGAAGTATATCGTGAAGGTGTGGACGACAGGTTACGTGGAAAAGATCGTACAGACGCGTGGTCGTCAGGGAAAGAAAACAGAATTAGATATTACATTACGAGTTGCTGGATCAATCTCCGGACAAATCAATGATGACGATACCGACTTGCCATTGAGTGGTTATGCGGTGCGCGTGAAAGGTGAATCGGTGATAGCTTACACGGATGTGAACGGCTACTATATCTTGGATGGTTTGGCCTCAGGTAAGTATACGGTCTATGTTGTCAGTACTGCCTACGAAACAATGAATCGTTCAGGTGTTCAGGTACATGCTGACAAAGAGACAAAGTACATTAACTTTGCCTTAGATTATAAATAGCTACTTGGTAGCTACGTTAGGGGCTACCGGTTGTGTTGGAGGAGTAGGTTGCGGCGGTTGATTTTTTGAAATGTGATGTTTTACGATGGCACGAATAATGAACCAGAACACAGTACTCGCAAGTAAACCGGCTGCTACCCAGATGAGTGGCCAAAGGTAGGTTGCCAGGAAGGCAGAGCTGGCGTTGTTGATCACCGTAACAATGACGCTATCGAAGCTGCCAGAAATCCACGGTAAAATAAACCGTGGCGCTAACCAGACAGTTAATATCACTGGAATTAACTCGAGCAGCTTCAGTAATTCCATCCACGCTAACCAGCCAAAGGGGGCATAACCAGGGTGTAGGCGCAGCAGGATAATGAACAGGAAGCAGAAACCAATCACAGTCCAACCAATCCAGACAATCCAATGTAAGGCACCCCAGTACGTGCGGAACAGCTCTACTTGTTGGTTCACTAGAGTTAACTGATCAGCTCCACCATTTTTTACTAACTGTTCTTGGAGGAGGTCTTGAACGTTTATTGTATCTGGAATATTCTTCATTAGTTCATTCGTAAAGCCAGCGCTGTCCGTTGGGCAGTTGAAGTTAGTTGCTATTCCACTGTCACCAAATGTCCCTGTATCGAATTCAAAGATATTAAGATCACAAGCGGGCAGCTCCATTCCAGATGAGTTAATTTGCTCAGCGATGGCGGGGGAGAGTTTTGTTTTTAGGTTGCTGATGTTCACAGTTAAATCTAATTGCTCAATCGGTTTGTCCGTTCCAAACCAGGTGCCAACACCATCAACCAATGGATCAGTTAGACCATAGACATCATCAGCTGAAAAAGTTGTGCTCACTAGCTCAGCGGTGGCCGCAACATCAGTATCTCCACTATTCTCGTCTTGGTTTGCCATAGCCACAATTAAGCCAGGCAGATTCTCACCAACTTCACTAGCATGAATTACTTTTTTAATAGTACTGGGAGTGAAGACCCAGTAGATGGTGATCGTGCTTAACAGCACAATCGGGAATAGGACTAAGATAATAAAGGCGAAAAAGCCAGCCAAGAATTTTTTCATACGAACAGTATACAGTAATTTAGCAATTCTTTATACTGTATCAATATGACAGTAACTCCGTTGCAACGTTTTGCCACATGGCAATTGTCTACCATCGCTCGATCATGTTTGGTGATGGTAGCCGCCGTAGTTAGCATGGGAGTAGTTTTATTGGTCGTAATTATTTTGACATACTTAGTGCCATTGCCACGCAGTTGGGATGATCTCCGCTTTGTCGTTGGTCTGATGGTTGGCGTTGGCATATATGTGATCCTGTGGTGTAGCGCTGGCCTATTGATAGTACTGGCTAGGAGACGCCGGTTAAATGCAGTGCTCAGTCAGTTTCACGTCCAATTCCAATCTTCAATGATGGGCCAGCGTAACCAAGCTAGTGTTATGATGGATGGTATTGAAATCAATGTATTAATCCAAAAGGGACCGATGTTAACCCTCTCAGTTCCAATTCAGAGCGGTGTCCGAGCTGCGATCAGTGACTTATCCAAGCTGCAAAGCAGCGATCAACATTGGATCCAGCAGTGGCTAGAACAAACACAGGTAAAAGATCAGATTAAACAATTACTTACTACTAGCTCTACGAGTGAGGTGCGAAGTATTCTGATTATTCCACAAACCATGATGTTTCGGATCTACCGTTTTCCGTTAAGTTCGCTTACGGCTGATACAGTTCAGGCGCTACTACATAACTTTGTGACCATCGTACGTGCGGCCAGACAACTGCCGCCATCCAGTACGCCAGTTGAGGTGAGTTCTTTAGATCAGTTGAATGATGTAGCCATTTATCAACCACAAAAAATGATCTTGTGGCTTGCCATTGGATTCGGAGCTCTATTACTAGGCAGTAGTTTGATGGTAGGGCTACTAGTATTAGTAGCTGCCGTACTATCGTTCATGAATTAGCCATTCCTGCGCAAACCGTCAATCCAGCCAATGATACGAAAGAAAAGAGCGGTGTCATGTATTCTAATATGTACCGTACCATATTTGAGATGTTGACGTTTTCCTTTACTAGCCTTACTAACGGTAAAAGATGTATAGACAAATTGTTTGATTGGTATATTAGTCGTCCGAGACCAAAACCGTATAGCGTTTTTTTTCTGGGATTGATTATGCAACATTAGGTGCATCCGTATTTTTATCTTGGGGACAGCGCAGCATTCTTGAAAAAACTTTAGCATAATCACAATCATGTCGGGGTCCGAGTTAGTAAAGTCTACACATTTCCAAGCACTACCCTCAGCCCCTCTTTTGTAACCCTCGCCCCAATATAGAGCCACGCCAACTAAGAATAAGTCTTGGCTGGTGAGTTTTCGTATTTGTTTGCGTGCAGCAGTGCGCGTTTGCATAGCTCTTTGAGCGGCTAGAACAGTTTGGTATTTATTTCTTTTAATAAGTGCTTGTGTTCCCGCGGTATTCATTTTGTTTAGCAATCTTTTTTGTTCATTCGGAAGGAGAGTAATATTTTTTAACCAATAAGACAAAGTACCTTTTGATACTTTAATCACTGCTTGAATTTCGGTATAACTCTTACCCTGCTTACGTAAGGTGATAGCTTGCTCTCTAAAAGGATGCATAATTGAACTACTAATAAGGGGACACTATTAAACAGTTTAACTCAAGATAAACAAAAAGACCAGCGGTTAGCTGGTCAAATTGTGCCGAGAGCCAGGATTGAACTGGCGACGCAAGGATTTTCCTTTTGTTTCCTATGTTACCATAGGGATCGGACTATCTCTTCACCCCGCAATGCGGGGGCTGGGCGCTTATATAGGAGTATTGTTGGGACTCACCTATTAGTCTCTACACCTTCCTTGAAACTGTTACCCTTCAAGGCTCGGCTCGGGATTGTCCTTCTCAGGATTTCCCCGAATTCACCCAGTTTTTCAATACAACTTACGCTGTACGGGACCGAAATTCAGTCCTTCGCTCTACCACTGAGCTATCTCGGCCTTCCACCCTATGGGCTCCGGCCGACAAGTCGGCTGAACCGCAGAGTGCATCGTCCTCTAAAGTGGGTTTACCCACCGTAGTCCTCCGTAGTGGCACGGAGGGGGACGAAGGTGGGCAATGATGGACTCGAACCATCGACCTCAGCATTATCAGTGCTGCGCTCTAACCAACTGAGCTAATTGCCCGGGGCAGTTGTCAAACAACTGCACGGGCAGGCCCTTTATCTTTAGGCCTCGGGTTCACCCGTGCGGTCCCGCCCTTAGCGGGAACGCCACGGGAGTATACCAAAAAGCTTAATTTATGCAAGGGTGATATGATAACGCCATGATCTTGTTTATATTGATTCTGGTAGGGCTGACACTGCGTTTGTGGCAGTTAGGGGAACCTTCCTACTGGATGGATGAGAGCTTTTCCATCGCTACTGCCCAGACGCTAGTCCGTTCCCCGTTATATCACGCACTGCTTGCCCTGGTAGGGGCAAGCTCGAACTGGCAGATAGTAGCCATACGTGGGTTATCGGTAGGGCTTGGTGTAGGCATGGTGGTAGCCAGTTACAGTACCTTGAAGCGCTGGGTGAATGTACCAGTCGCCATGGTAACAGCCGCCCTCATTACATTTTCCACCATTGAAATAGCCTGGTCACGCCAAGTACGGATGTATGCCGCCTTACAACTCTGCTTCTGGTTAAGCTTATATTGTTATGAGCGCTGGCGCAGCGGTAAGTTACATTGGTTATATCCAGCTACACTCACACTTTGTACCGTACTAGTGCATGAACTCGGTATCTATCTGTTATTGGTTTACGCACTGTATGAAATAGTATCAAGAAAAAAATATGTCCTTCTTTGGGCATGTTCTCTACTAGGAGCAACACTTATATTTAGTCATCTACTAGTACCAACATTACCCTTTGTAAATTATTGGTGGCACTACCTTTATTACCTAATTACTAATTACTATTTGCTAATACTGCTAGCAATACTAGGTAGCTGGTCATTAGCGAAAACCCAGCAGCGCTTAGTGACCTGGTTGGTAATCGTGTGGCTTAGTTGGTTATTGTGTGTCAGTTTTATTGTACCGCTATTACAATACCGCTATCTATTTATGACCCTACCGATTCTGTTCATGTTGGCCGCTGCCGGGTTAGTATGGCTGTGGCGACAGCGCTGGACAGGCAAGCTAGCGGTTGGCTTTAGCGTGGGAATATTACTCTGGCAGCAACAACTAACTGTTTGGCCTCAAGCATTTTATCCACTAGAATCAGATGCAGTCACGGCGCCATTTGAGTATAAAACCTTTACTCCGCAACCTAACTTTTCTACAGCTTACAATTTTATCAAGGAGTATCAGCAGAATCATGCCAATGTAGTGATGGTGACGCCCTATCCCATCATTCATCAATTGTATATGGATGATCTACCTAACTATGTCATCTTTGTAAACTTAACTGGCGGAACGTATCCTACAGTACCGGCCACAGAATACTACAGTAAACTGCCGTATAGTACCCCGGAACAATTACCGCCAAACAAAGAGATATTAATCGTGCTTGACCAGTTTGCTGAATACAGGCTTGACCCACGTTGGCAGGGAGTGTTGAGTCAGGCAGAAGTATTGTGGCAGGACGACACTAGGCCATGGTCTCGGTTAACAATTTATCGTATACTATAAGCCATGCGTAAATTACTAGTGGTTAGTTTGAATCTGATCTTTATGGGTTCTGTGTTGGCGATCACTTTTGACCGCGTAGGCCCTGCCTTAGGGTATGGCTATGGTTATGGTGCCTGTACTGCGGACCGCCCGAATGAGTTAACTGCTGAGTATGTAAATAATGACCGCCGTATCCAATTTAGTTGGAGCGCCATTGAGTTTGAAGATTGTGAGGATGGGACGGCAACGTACCAGATCCAAGTACGCAAAACCGATGCCACATTACTGCAAGAGTATACAGGGCTGACAAGCACTACTAAGACAATTTCTGCCAGTGGCTTACAAACCAACCTGGCTTACAAATTTCGGGTGCGGGCAACTGCCAGTGATGATGAAGAAACCGACTGGTCCTTATATAAAGCCTTCCGCACATTACCAAACGAACCAACACAACTGCGCATCCGTAAACTGTCAGATAGTAGTGCCCATATTAGTTGGAAGAATATCGTGCGCAGTAAAAAGTTGCGTTATTATCAGATGACGGTGAAGCGGGGAGAGCACGTGGTATTTAGTAAGCGCATTAAACTTGGGTTGCGTCACAACCGCACCGGTGCTACCGTGACTGGATTAAAATCTACTGTCCGTTACCGCGTAAAGGTACGAGCCGTCGCCAGAGCTACCAGTAAGAGTGAGTTTGCGAAGAAGTATTTCAGGTTAGATTGACCTTACCCCAATTGCTTTACCCCCGGCCCCTTCTCGCCTCTGCGAAGCCGCTACGGCGCAGCTGGGCCAGGGGAGCCAAATCAGAAAGCCCCTGCAAGGGGTTTGGGGTAAAGTTAGTACAAACAAAAAATCCCGCTTCATACGGGGTTTTTATATTGTTGCGATTGACCTTCCAAATTGTGGCGAGAACTCGTAGTCGCGACTCATATGTGCCTACAGTGAGGTCTGCAGGTGCACACCGTACTCCTTAGAAAGGAGGTGATCCATCCACAGCTTCCGCTACGGATGCCTTGTTACGACTTAGCCCCTATCATCGAACCTACCTTATTCCCCGTGAAGGGCTTTCGGGTATTTCCGACTCTCTTGGCTTGACGGGCGGTGTGTACAAAGCCCGAGAACGTATTCAATGCGCCATAGCTGATGCGCATTTACTAGCGATTCCAGCTTCACGAGGGCGAGTTGCAGCCCTCGATCCGAACTGGGGGAAGTATTGATAG
>CAZSXL010000026.1:0-9948 GCA_964611225.1 uncultured Gammaproteobacteria bacterium | reverse complement strand
CCCTTGCAGGGGCTTTCTGATTTGACTCCCCTGCAAGGGGCCGGGGGTAAAGTAATGTATAATTACAATTATGATTATGGAACAACTGATTGCTGGCGCCGATGAAGCCGGGCGTGGAGCTTGGGCAGGGCCATTGGTAGCAGCGGCTGTCATTATGCCACCAGGCAAACGAATTCGAGGGGTTAAAGACTCAAAACAACTGACACCACGGCAGCGTATCAGCTTGTTTCCAAAGATTCTTGCACAGGCCATTAGCTGCAGCGTTGTCTGCATGTCTCCAGCCGAGGTCGACCAGCTGGGCGTACATCAAGCTAACCTGTTTGCCTTATCACACTGTATTACGCATTTGGATCCACAACCAGAACTAGTGTTAGTCGATGGTTTTGCGATTGATCACTATGTACCGATAAAACGAATGATCCATGGTGACGCGCGCAGCTATACCATTGCAGCCGCTTCGATTGTCGCCAAAGTAGTGCGGGATACACTACTGCAGTTTATGCAGCAGCATGATGCCCGTTATGGTTTTGGTGCACATAAAGGTTATGGTACCGCTGAGCATGCTAGGCAACTAAAACAGTTTGGGGTTGGGCCGTGGCACCGGCGCTCGTTTGCTCCGATTGCCGAGCTGCTTTATACTAACCACTAGTATGCAGTTAACTAGCCCGCTGATCGATATTCAAACTCTCCTCCGCCATGCCGACCTGAAAACGGGCGACAGCGTAGCCGATTTTGGTACTGGCCGCGAAGGCAAAATTGCCTTACCCGCCGCCCGAGTAGTAGGTAAAGAGGGTACAGTCTATGCGGTGGATGTAGTGAAATCGATTTTGCCAGCAGTGCAAACCAAGGCTAAAATGCACGGCATTAATAACGTCACTACGGTGTGGAGCGACTTAGAAGTGTACGGCGCCACCAAAACGATTCGTGACAATAGTTTAACGGCTGGATTTGTAGTCACCGTACTATTTCAATCCAAGCAGCAGGCCAAATTACTCCAAGAGTGTTACCGCACCATTCGGCCAGGTGGAAAATTGATCATTGCAGACTGGAAACCAGGAGTCCATTCACCGGTTGGCCCCATTGAAGATATGCGGGTGCACCCAGCAGCCGTGAAAAAAATTGCTGAAGAACTAAAAATGCAGTTAGTAGATGAGTTTGATGTTGGCCCTTATCATTGGGCTCTTGTGTTTCTGAAATAACTGTGCTATCCTGCATTTAGAAAGAGCGCCCTGGGTAGGGCGTTTTTATGTATGACGAGCACATATAAAAGACATATCACTGGTAAAGACGGTGAAGACAAAGCTGTAGAATATCTGCAAGCACACGGTTACACCATCTTAGAACGCAATTGGCAACTGCGCATTGGCGAAATCGACATCATTGCCAGTAAAGACCATGTGATCTACTTCTTTGAGGTGAAGACTAGATCCGGTTTAAAGTACGGCCACCCCTTTGCCGCTATCAGTCGGCATAAGCGCTATATCATCAGGCGCCTGGGTTCAGCCTATGTGGCTAACCACAAGCTATCCTATCGGGCATTATCCGTTGGCGCCATTGGTATTATTCGTGATCAGATCAGCGTACTACCATCTATTGACAGTTAAACTGCTTCACCCTATACTAGGCCAAGACTAATTTAAGGTAGTATTTAAAGATACTACTTTTTTTATTGGTTGTGCCTATTTATTTAAATTACTAACTACTGACCCCCAACTACTAATTATATGCCAGATCCAAAAGAAGTCGGTGCGGCGATCAAACAGATTTGCGAAGAAAAAGGCATTCCGTTTGAAGCCGTCATCGAGACTATTGAAACCGCTCTAGCAGTTGCCTATCGTAAAGAGATGGGCCAAAAAGGTAAAGACATTCGCGTAGAGTTTAACCCGAACGACGGCTCAATGCGGGTCTTTGAAGTGACCACTGTGGTTGAGGATGAGTTGTATGACCAGTACCTTAAAGAGAAAGCCGCTCGCGAGGCTGCTGGAGAAGATCCGGCTGCTCCGGCTCCAATCGAGGCGACCGCTACAACGTTGGACGAACACGGCGAACCTGTGAAGCGGTTTAATCCTAAGACCGATATTGGTTTTACGGAAGCTAAAGCCGAAGTGGAAGATATTGAAATTGGTGATGAGATTCGTGATGAGGTCGAAGTTCCGGGTGAATTTGGCCGGATGGCTGCCCAGACAGCTAAGCAGGTCATTATCCAGAAACTACGAGAAGCTGAACGGGAAACCTTATTCAACTTATATCAAGACCGCACTGGTGAAGTGATTAACGCCATGATCCAACGGGTTGAAGGTAAGGTGGTGTTTGTTGATTTAGGCCAAGCCATTGCAGTGATGCCGCCATCCGAACAAGTGCGTAGTGAGGTTTACAAACCAGGCCAACGCATTAAAGTATTATTGCTCTCCATTGAAAAGACTAATCGTGGTCCAGAAATTGTGGCTTCGCGCTCACATCCAAACTTAGTGTCTGCTTTGTTCACCACCGAAGTTCCTGAAATTGCCGCCGGTTCAGTTGTGATTAAAGGTGTGGCTCGTGAAGCTGGTTCTCGCACTAAAATTGCCGTAGCGGCCACCGATCCAAACATCGATCCGATTGGTTCGTGTGTTGGTCAACGTGGTACCCGTGTCCAAACAGTGATCACAGAAATGGGTGGCGAAAAAATTGATATCATTCATTATGATGAAGATGCTGTGAAATATATTGTGCATGCTTTGTCCCCAGCTAAGATCACCTCTGTGACCTTAAAAGAAGAAGCTGAAGGTAAAAAGTTGGCTATCGCCGAAGTGCCAGACGACCAATTTTCTTTAGCGATTGGTAAGAGCGGTCAAAATGTACGCCTGGCATCACGTTTAACTGGTTGGTCCATTGATATTGTCCGCGCTGAAGGTGGAATCGCTGAAAAGACTGAAGAGAAATCTGAAGAGATCGCTGAGCAGGTTGAACCACTACCTGAAGACGCTGAAACTAAGATAGAGGAACAACCCGAAGAAAAAAAAGAAGAATCAACTAATAACGAAAATCAATCATTATGAATGCAGGCTTAATGTTCGCTCTTTTATCCGCAGTGGTAGCTTTAGTCTACGGCGGTATTTTAATTGTCATGGTCAATAAAAAAGCGACCGGCAATGAGACCATGCGCTCTATTGCGAAAGCGATTCAAGAAGGCGCCTCCGCCTATTTGAACCGTCAGTATCGTACCATTGCTGTCATTGCAGTGATCTTGTTTGTGCTGTTATGGTTAGCAATTAGCTTGACGATGGCTTTGGGTTTCTTGGTGGGCGCTGTGCTGTCTGCCCTAGCTGGTTATATTGGTATGAACGTGGCTGTGCGCGCTAATGTCCGCACTGCCGAAGCTGCTCGCCATGGCATGGGCGCGGCTATGAACGTAGCGGTACAGGGTGGTGCCGTTACTGGTCTGTTAGTAGTCGGCCTTGGCTTACTGGGAGTAGCTGGGTTTTCCTGGTTATCTGGTGGGAACATTGATGCATTGATTGGTCTTGGTTTTGGGGGCAGTTTGATTTCGGTGTTTGCTCGGGTTGGTGGTGGTATTTTTACCAAAGCCGCTGACGTTGGTGCTGACTTAGTCGGTAAAGTAGAAGCCGGTATTCCTGAAGACGATCCACGTAACCCAGCCGTGATTGCCGATAATGTGGGCGATAACGTTGGTGACGATGCGGGTATGGCGGCTGACTTGTTTGAGACCTATGCAGTCACTACCGTTGCTGCCATGTTGTTAGGTTCGCTAATCTTCAGTGGTGTCGATAAAGATGCCGCGATGATTTACCCATTAGTGTTAGGTGGCGCTGCTATTTTCTGTTCAATTATTGGTACGTGGTTCATCCGTCTTGGCAGCTCAATGAATATTATGAATGCCTTGTACAAAGGATTAATGGTTTCTGGTTTACTGGCTGCGATCGTCTTCTACCCAATCACCAAATGGCTGATGGGAGAGAATGAACTCTACTCGGTTGGACAATTATACGGCTCCGCTTTAGTGGGCCTAGTAGTCACTGCCTTGTTGGTGGTGATTACAGAATATTACACTTCAACAAAATACAAACCAGTGCAATCCATCGCCGCTGCTTCTGAATCTGGTCACGGTACCAATGTGATTCAAGGGATTGCGATCTCGTTGAAATCAACCTTTGCTCCAGTGTTAGTGATTGTGCTGGCGATTTTAGCTGCCCACATGTTTGCCGGTTTGTATGGTATCGCCGTAGCGGCTATGGCCATGTTGTCTTTAGCGGGCATCATTGTGACTATTGATGCGTTTGGTCCGATTACCGATAATGCTGGTGGCATTGCTGAAATGTCTGACCTACCAGAAGATGTGCGTGAGGTAACCGATGCGTTAGATGCAGTTGGTAACACCACTAAAGCGGTGACTAAAGGCTACGCCATCGGTTCTGCCGGTTTAGCCGCCTTAGTATTATTTTCCGCCTTCACGCAGGATTATTTGGCTCGGTCGGGTGAAGCCTTAGAGTTTAGCTTAGAAGATCCAAAAGTAATTGTTGGGTTGTTGCTCGGTGGTGCCGTCACCTATTACTTTGGCGCTCTATGTATGCAAGCTGTTGGCCGAGCCGCTGGCGCGGTGGTCAAAGAAGTGCGTCGTCAATTTAAAGAAATTCCTGGTATCATGGAACGAACGGCCAAGCCAGATTATGCAGCCTGTGTTGATTTGGTCACTAAAGCTGCCTTACGTGAGATGGTGTTGCCAGTATTGATAACTGTCTTAACACCGGCAATCGTTTGGGGCTTACTCGGCCCAGTCGCCGTGGGTGGTGTGTTGATGGGTTCGATTGTGGTCGGTATCTTTATGGCTGTTTCGATGACCACGGGTGGTGGCGCTTGGGACAACGCTAAAAAGTATATTGAGTCAGGGCACCATGGTGGTAAAGGCTCTGCTGCCCATGCCGCTGCTGTCACCGGCGATACGGTTGGTGATCCCTACAAAGATACTGCTGGTCCAGCGATTAACCCGATGATTAAAGTTCTAAATATTGTGGCGCTGCTGTTGGTAGTGCTCTTGGCTTAAGTATGAATGTAACCAAAACTGTTCAAGATAAAACGACCGTACTGCTGAAGGTAGAGTTGTTACCGGAGGAAATCAAGCCATACTTAGAAAAAGCGGTAAAGCGCATCTCTAAACAAGTTTCGATTCCTGGGTTTCGCCCTGGTCATGCTCCGTATGATATGGTGAAACAACAGGTCGGTGAAATGGAAATCTACCAAGAGTCCATGGAAGATGTGTTGGAAGATACCTTACCAAAAGCAGTCCAGCAAGAAACGATCGAGTTTATCGGTAAGCCAACGGTGTCGGTTGATTCCTTAGCGCCCGGTAATCCTGTGGTGTACACGGCGACCTTTGCCTTAATGCCGCAGGTGGATTTGAAAAAATACCAGGATGTTAGAGTGAAAAAAACAGCTGAGACGGTGGATGAGAAAAAGTTTGACCAAACCATGAACGATCTTCGCAAAATGCGTACGAAAAACGAGCCGGTTGAACGCGCTGCTCAAACGGGAGATTCTGTCACGATTGATTTTGATATCAAATTGGCCGGCGTGTCGATTGAAGGAGGTCAAGGTAAGGATGTGCCACTGGTGATTGGTGACAAGTATTTTATCCCTGGCTTTGAAGAAGCAGTGGTTGGTATGAAGGCCGGTGAAACCAAGCAATTTCAAGTTACGTTCCCTGATGAGTACGGTGCCAAGCATCTAGCTGGCAAACAGTGCGATGTTACCGCTACTGTAAAAAAAGTCCAGCAAGTGACCCTGCCAGAATTGGATGACGCCTTTGCTAAAGAACTGAACTTTAAATCCGCTCAAGAATTGAAAGAACAAATCCGAGCCAACTTAGTAAAAGAGCTCGAACAAAAAGCGGACCAAACCTTTGAAACGGCGGTGATTGAAGCCATCATGCAGCAAGCTGAATTTGATCCGATTCCAACCCCGATGATGGAATACGAACTAGATCGGATGTTGGACGAGTTACGGGGACAAGTAGAAGACCAAGGCGGAAAGTTTGATGACTACCTACAACATGTCAAAAAAACTGTACCCGAATTGCGCGACAGTTGGAAAGAACATGCTACCAAACGCATTAAGGGTGCCTTAGTCATTAAGGCTGTAGCCGAACAAGAGAAAATTGAGATAACCGAAGATGCGATTACGGCCGAGATAACACGTCGTAAAGCCTATTACAAAGACGCTCCCGACACGCAAAAGGAAATGGAAGCGTTAGACTACCGCGGTTACGTGCGTACTGTGCTACGTAATGAGCAAGCGGTGACGAAGTTAAAGGAGTACGCTGGGAAGTAGACCTCTCCCCACGCCCCTCTCCTTGCTGGAGAGGGGTTTTGTGTTTAAAAAAAGTGGCCGTCGGTTTAATGTCCCGACGGCAAGACAGCTTACAGGAACTGGGGAATCAATTCCGTCAGCGCATGCATACCACCACAGTGACAATTGGCCATCCAGTAGGTAGCACCGGCAGTGACGAACCGCGGCCGGAATTGAACCGGGGATGAAGCCAGGATGGGGCCGTGATAGCCCCGCGCCCTCAGCTTTTCGACCAGTTGAGCTGCTTGTTCAGCACATGCGTCATTGACTGCAGCGGTGTCTGCTTCCCTGCCACCTTGGTAGTAGACCAAGATGGCGATCAGGCAGAATTCACCCGGCGGCGTCGCTTCACCAAATTTCGTCTCCAGGATCTCGTAGTCCGGAAGAGCGCGATCCAAGAATGGCATGTACCAGCTGGTTGCATGATGCACCAACAGAATCGTTCCTTTATTCATCAGTACCTCCAAGTATACTTAACGACTAATAGTTTATTTTTGTAACTACTCCATAGCTTTTTTGGAAAATAGTAGTTGTTGCTTAGGAATAGGGAGTACTAAGAATAATTTGTCAGCATTCTTGACAAAATTCACAAAAAGACTAGGCTCTGGATATGGATAGTGCAACACTACAAGCAGCGGGCTTAAGTGAGCAGGCGGCGCAGCTCTACCTGGCAGCCTTAGCTAACGGTACAGCCTCAATACAAACCTTAGCCCAACATGCCAAGCTGAAACGGCCGACGGCTTATAATTACATTGCCCAGTTAGTGCAAGACGGTTGGTTAGAAAAAGTACCCGTCGGTAAAAAGGAATATTATCGAGCGGTCGATCCAAAACAGTTTGAACAGCATCTACAGAAACAGTTATCAGCGTTACAACAGTCCTTGCCTAAGTTAGCACACCTCTATAACCAACACGCGGTGCAGCCGGCAGTCAGTGTATTTGAAGGGAACCGAGCGATTGAGCAGCTACACAATAGTATCGGCACCGCTAACAGTATTCGCTTTTGGTCGAACCTAGCCGAGTTCGAGCGTTTGTTCCCAGACGCTACGGATGAGCTTAGCCAATCGATTGCACGGAACCAGATCAACACGCGCGAAATTATTGTGAACACACCGGCAGCCAAACGCAGTGCCCAGCGTTACGCGGTAGTAGCGGGTAAATATTATGCCTGTCGGATAGCGTCCACTGGCAGCATCGCAAACAATAGCGCCGTGTTTGGACGCACTGTTTTTCTATTTCGCTTACAGCAACATAACTTGGCAGTTATTCGGATCGACGATGCCTCTATTGCCGATACTCTGAAGACTCTCTTCGATTTAGCTTGGCAATCCGCGCAAAAATTTATACCACGCTAACTTAGTCTTGACCCCCTTTCCTGAATAGGAAGGGGGCAGGGGGAAGGTGTTATTTCACCGACCGGATCGCCTTCTTTAGCTGACCAACAGACTTTTTAAGCGCCGATTTTTCTTTAGCGTTGAGGGGGATTTCTAATTCTTCGACAATACCGCGTCGTCCAATAATGGAAGGCGTGCTGATGGCAACATCTTTGATGCCGTACTCGCCACGTAATACAGACGACACTGGGAAAATTTCGTGGGTATCATTTAAGATTGCTCGCACCAGTTGCGTGACACAGGTAGCGATCGCTAAGTTTGTTGAGCCCTTCTTTTTGATAATCTCATACACTACGGTGCGGACGGTATAAAAAATAGCTTGCATCGCTTTATCGTTATACCCAGGCATGTCCTTTAACGGTATTGAACCCACATTGGCGGTGCTTAACGCTGGAAAAGAACTGTCGCCATGTTCACCGAGAATAAAGGCGTGAATGTTGTGTGCGTTCACTGCAAAATATTTAGCCAGGTACGATTTGAACCGGGCAGTATCTAACATCGTGCCGGTACCGAATACCCGGTGGTGGGGGAAATGGGAGTATTTCAGCGCGTAGTACGTTAACACATCCACCGGATTAGTGACGAGCATGATGATGCTATCTGGAGCGTAATGCTTCACTTCCAATACAATTGATTTCAGAATCTTAATATTCCGGCCCAGTAGCTGCATACGTGTTTCACCAGGAGCTTGAGCAGCCCCAGCGGTGATCACAACAATATCAGAGTTACGTGCATCGCGGTAGGAACGTGAAGCGGTAAACTCGGTGTGTGCCATGAAGGCGCTACCATGTTCAATATCCATGATTTCACCTTTGGCTTTATCTAGGTTACGATCGATCAAGACAATCTCACTAGCGGTGCCATCTAGAGCTAGGGCAAAGGCTGTAGCGGTACCGACATTACCAGCACCAACGATAGTTACTTTTCCAGGCATACATTGAATAGAATTAAGAATAAGGAATTAAGAGCAGTATACCATACTTCTTTATTCTTAATTCTTTATTCTTGTTCCTTAATTCTGTATACTAAGCCAATGACTGATATGACCATACCAGATTTAAGAAAGGGGCGTAGGGTTCGTTGGTTTTGGTGGTTGGTTTTTCTCGTTATACTTTCAATCATTGGCATCGTAGCCTGGATATGGATAATGGTAGAGCCAAGCATTACTTATACAAACCCAACCGGGGATTTTAGTATCCAGATTGGTGATAGTTGGGATACTCATGAAACAGCTGAGAGGGTTGAATTTACACGCACAGTACAACGTAGCCACCAGTTATCAAATGACAGCCTATGTGACCCCAAAGAATATGAAGAAAAAGTCACTATAAGTATCTGGAAAAAAACGATTTCATTTTGCGTAGCCAAAGATGCAGCTAGTAAATGCACAGCTAGTCGTAAGGTTGTAGACCAGGATAGTATAGAGTCGTATCTTACTGATGCAGCCGACCACGCTGGTAATATTCAAACTCTTGATGTTGGCGGCCGGACACCGCTTGTGTTGGGTAGCCAGCACGGCCATTCAGGTGGACCATGCACCACCAAGGTGTTGGGCGGTTTGGTAATAGCCAATGATGGCCAAATGTACGGCGTCAGCTTTCTCAGTGAAGAGGCCACCAAGGAGACGGCCCTAAAGACGCTGAAGACCTTTCGGTTGTTGGAGTAAAGGATAATAGTCTATACTAAGACTATGTCTAAAATTGGTGCCCATGTATCCGCAGCTAGTGGTTTGTATAACGCTCCGTTAAATGCTGCGGCAGAGCAGCTGGAAACCTTCCAGATGTTTTCTCGTCCGCCACAAAGTTTTAAGTGCCCACCATTAGATGATGCCGCTGTGGCAGCATTCAAGCAAGCTGTGCATGATAACGGCTTTACGTCGTACTATATTCACGCTCCTTATTTGATTAGTCTAGCCTCGGCTAAACCCAGTTTACGGCATGGTTCTATTGCCATGTTGCGTGAGGAACTAGACCGTGGTAGCCGTCTGGGCGTACGTGGAGTCATGTTCCATACTGGCAGTGCGGCCAGTCAACCGAGTAGAGCCGAGGGTATTAAGGTAGCAATCGCGAGCTTGAACAAAGTATTAACAGGATATAAAGGTTCATGTTCACTGCTACTGCAAAACACCGCTGGGGGCGGTAGTACGCTAGGCTGCGGGTTTGAAGAGTTGGCGCAACTGTATAAAGGAATTAAAATCAAAAAAGCCAAGGTTG
>CAZSXL010000025.1:0-10184 GCA_964611225.1 uncultured Gammaproteobacteria bacterium | reverse complement strand
AGGCCAGCCTTGGTGCGCACAATCCCACCGGCTTCCCACATCACATTTTGCAACTGTTGGCGTAAACCAATCGCCGTGTCATCATCTTTTGCTAAACGAATGCTTTGATGGGTGAATCTTTTTTTAATTAAACGCGCTGGCAGACTAGCAATATGCCCAGCTGCTCGGTCTGCAAACACTAAGCACTCTAAGAGAGAATTACTAGCCAAGCGATTGGCACCGTGCAGCCCTGTTCGGGCTGCTTCACCAATTACATATAAACCTGGCAATGAACTCCGTCCAAACAAATCCGTCTGCACACCACCACAAAAATAATGTGCCACTGGCGTAATCGGAATCAGATCCCGTTCAAGTTGCAAATGATCTTGCGCTAAATGCTGATAGATGGTCGGGAAACGTTTAGTCAAAAAAGTTTTTGTTTTGTGGCGAAAATCCAGGTAGACCAAGCCACGGCGTTGCTGGCGGTAGACGGCTCGACTGACTACATCGCGCGGACGCAACTCATCTACAAACCGTTCGCCCTCAAAGTTACGTAACTGCGCGCCTTCACCCCGTAAGGCTTCCGACAATAAAAAAGGTTGCTTACCTGGAATGTAATAGGCAGTGGGATGAAATTGAATAAATTCCATGTCGTTCACCTTGGCGCCCGCCCGCATAGCCATCGCAATGCCATCACCTGTTACCACCTTAGGATTAGAGGTGTACGGGTACATTTGTCCGGCTCCACCGGTGGCTAGGATGACAGCGTCTGCATAATATATTCCTTTGGTCGTAGTTACTCCAATGATCTGCCCGCGTTTTTTTACTAGGTCAATTGCAAATTCCCATGGGTGTATAGCAATGCTGGGATGGCGCTTGACCGCAGCAATTAAAGCTTGCTCGACAGCTCGTCCGGTCATGTCCTGAACATGCACAATGCGTCGTTGGGAATGACCACCTTCTCTAGTGAGATCAAGTTTACCACGTGGGTTCAGGGAAAATTGAACTCCTAACTGTAGTAACTGTGCAATCTGTTGGGGTGCCTCTTGCACAACGATCTCCACTGTTTTTCTGGTATTATGATAGGCACCAGCTTTTAACGTATCTCTGATGTGTCTAGCAAAATTATCCTGCGAGTCTAAAACGGCAGCAATCCCCCCTTGGGCGTAACTGGAGCTGCTTTCGACAATGGTATTTTTGGTAATTAAACGTACGCTACTATGTTGGGCACACAATAGGGCAGAGTATAAACCAGCAATCCCACTACCGACAATAACAACCTCACGCTTCATGGAATAATATCTAAAGAGATATCCAAAGCTGGAGCGGAGTGAGTCAAATAACCCAGTGACAATACATCAACCCCAGTCTTTGCATACGGTATGATGTTGTCTGGTGTAATGCCACCAGATGCTTCCAGGATATATTTGGTTCTTAAACTTTGCTGAGTGAGCCAGCGCACGATGTTTTTGATTTTGTCTGGCGAAAAATTATCCAGCAAGAGAATCTGGAACTGAGGATAATGAATGACGGCTCGTTTTAGTTGGCTAATTGAGCTCACTTCTAAGGCAGTCATTTGCTTACCCCAGCGCACCCGGCGTAGTGTATCGTGATCCGCTAAGGCCAAGTGATTATCTTTCACCAGAATGCCATCAAATAAACCAAGGCGATGGGTATAGCCTCCGCCTAGCGCAACGGCTCGTTTATCCAAGGCGCCCCACTGGGTTTTACGTGTCGCTGCAATCAATGGGTACTTACCAACTTTACGCACCAGTCGCTGTGTAGCCGTAGCGATACCTGATAAGCGTTGTAGGGTATTCAGTACGGTCCTCTCTACTACCAAGAGATCACGTGATCGACCCAGCAACTTCAATTTTTTTCGAGCAATGTTATGTTCGCGTAATAACCAATCCACTTCTTCTAAACCAGCTAATATGCCTGGTTCATTTTGTCGAATGATTGCCTGGCTGCGCTGTTGGCGCGGAATAATTTTTTTACTAGTGATATCACTGGAGGCATCACTACGCATTGCGGCTAAGACATAGCGCTCAACTTGTTCACGGTACCATGGATTGCGCAAATGCAGGCTAGCGGAGTGATCATAGTAGCCATCGAGCAGTGCTTTCCGCGCCATAGATTACTTAGTAGAAAATTTCGTAAATTTGCTCCAGCGGGTAGTTTCTTCAGTCGTGTAATCTGCCCGAACACGTACTTTATAAGTTTTTCCAGATTTTAAATAGCGTTTGGTTAGAGCTTTTTTTAGCGTAGACAGATTATTAAAACGCTTCAGTAGTTTAGTTTTAGACCATAGCTGCAGATCGTAGCTATCCACATAATCTTTATCTTGCCAGTGGACGACCGCAGTACGTTTCGTTATTTTATTCACCGTTGGTTTGGTATAACGCTTATCAGCAATGGCGCGTTCAGTCGTTGCCGAGACACTAGTGCGTGCCAACACGCAATTATTTACGTCTAGTGCACTGACTTGAAAATAGTATAAGGTTTGCGCCGTAAGATCTTCCACAACTGTTTCTGTAATGGTGGTCATAGCTGTCGTACTGGCTGTGTCGTTATCGATCTCCTCCTGACTTGTAGCGTAAGCCAAAGTGTAGGTTGTACCAACTGGATCACTCTCGCCGCGTGTTACACTGGCATTCGTACCAAAACTGGTAGCAGTGATGTCAGCTAATTCAACGGTAGTAATAGTAATACAGGGATCTGTACTAATCAAAAAGGGATCCGCAGTCGTAAAATCACTGTCGGTGGCATTAAAAGCAGTGGAGCCACCGAGAGTATAGTCACCCTCGGTACTTGAGTTAGTTACAGAGTTAAGCGTAAAGGTATAATCGCCACTGGCTAGTGTACTACTAAACATTACGGTATATTCAGTATCATTACTAACTGAGATGCCCGTGGCTGTAAAATCATCAGAACTGACCGTGGTATTTGCAAAACTAAAACCAGCGCTGGTACTACTACCAACTGTACCATCCGTTACGGGAAAGAAGCGTAGGTTAATTGAGTCGAGACTTTCTGTAGTGTGAAACGAGACGGTATAGTTAGCGCTTACACCTGGTGTTTGGTCCGACAGCGTATCCACGGAGATAGAGGTTACGCGAGTGTCCGCTGCTTGTCCTACTAATGGTCCAAAGCAACCGACTAAAATGAAAGCTGTTGTCAAAAATAGTTTTTTCATATTACACAGTATAACACCTCTAACCAATACTCACCATGCGCTCAATGGCTCGTTTGGCTCGTGCTCTAACATCTTCTGGAACCTCAATCGCAAATTGATTTAGGCGTAAGCTATCATAGACTTTTGGTAAGGTAATTTTTTTCATATATTCACAGACCGCTGTTTCTTTCAGTGGGTAATACTTTTTGCCTGGTACCTCGCGTTTCATCCGTTCAATGATCCCTACTTCCGTGCCAATAATGAATTCATCGGCTGAAGAATTAGCAACCTCCTTAATCATTGCACTAGTAGATAACACTTTGGCGGTTTTAATCTGCTTTTGATCCATCATATACAAACACTGGCTGACGCAGCCACATTCGGGATGCAAAATAAATTCTGCCTGGGGATGTTTGGCTTGCATCTTAGCCAGATGCTCCGCTCGAAAACCGGCATGGACATGGCACTCCCCTGGCCAAATGTGCATGTTTTTTCGCTTAGTTAAGCGCTGCACATAGGCACCTAGAAACATATCCGGACCAAACAAGATTTCTTGATCTTCAGGAATGGATTGCACAATTTTGGCGGCGTTGGAAGAGGTGCAACAATAATCAGATAAGGCCTTTACTTCGGCGGTAGTGTTGACGTACATCACTACTACAGCCTGTGGGTGCTCTGCTTTCCAGGAGCGTAACTGTTCGGCGGTAATGGAATCTGCCAAGGAACAGCCGGCGGCTAAATCTGGTAGTAAAACTGTTTTATTTGGCGATAAAATTTTTGCAGTTTCAGCCATAAAATGCACGCCGCAGAATACAATAATGTCGGCAGTCGTCTGGGCTGCTTGACGCGATAGTTCTAATGAATCGCCGATAAAATCCGCTACATCATAAATTTCTGGCAACTGGTAGTTGTGCGCTAAAATAACCGCGTTGCGCTGTCGCTTCAGTTCAAGCACCGCCTGTGTCAGCGATGTTAGGTTCAATGGTGGTGTGGATGGCGGCTGGGACATACTGTTTCCAAGTTGGGTTATGGGCACGAATCAAACTGCGAATAGTGGTAGCGTCGATTTGAATGGTTGGTTCAATGGTCTCTACGATCAATCCGGCAGCAGTGCATAAACGCTTTACCACTGGGTTACCAGAAATGACGCAATCAACTGTTGGGGTGACAGTATAGACTATCTTAAGTAGATGTTCAACCCACCGGTCATCGGCATGGATATCTGGAATGTCGATGATAGGCGCCGTGGTGACTTGTTCTAAACACCAGCGCCGCTCCGCTGCCGTCAATGGGTTATCCCCTGTACGACTATATTGACTACTACCAATCCCAATCACTAAGTCAGTATAGCGTTCAATCACCGATAGATGCCCCAAGTGTAAAGGTTGAAACCGACCAATGAATAAAACACTCATGGTTGCGGTGGCAATTGTAGCTTATGTTTGGCTAAATCAATCCGACGCTGTATGTTCTGAACGGCCGTCTGGTCAAAAGCCACTAGTGACTGACCTTGGTCAATAGCCTGTAAAATCTGGTCAGCCAGTGCATACGTCATGCCTAGTTCAGCTTCATCAGTTTGACCAGCCCATAGTCCAGCGGTCGGTGGTTTGGTAATAATCTGTTCTGGTACACCTAACTCACGCGCTAATGCCCACACGGCCGTTTTGGATAGTTTGCCTAAAGGCAGTAGATCCACACCACCATCACCGTACTTAGTAAAATAACCAAGAAGTAGTTCTGTTTGATTGCCGGTACCGACGACAACACCAGAACGTTGGTTAGCCCGTGCATATAGGATAGTCATGCGAATTCGAGCTTTAATGTTACCTTCAGCCACTTGATCTAAGTTACCCAGCTGGATAGTATACGTAGCAAGAATCGGATCAATTGAAATGGTTTCGTAAACAATCCCCAATTGCTCAGAGACAGTAGCAACATCGGTGGCATCACTGGCAGCGTTCGTGCTGGATGGCAAAAAGCAGCCATGCACTCGGTCTGCTCCAATGGCCTCTGCCAGTAAATACGCTACCACCGTCGAATCAACTCCGCCACTTAAGCCAATGATTGCTGTGCGTCCACCTAAACTACGTTTTAAAAAATCAATCAACGGTTGCTTCATAGGCCAGTGCTGCCGAAACCATTGTCTCCGCGAGCAGCCTCGGTTAATTGTTCAACCCTCTGAATAGTGACCTGCTGGAAGGGTTGGATGAGTAATTGGGCGATTTTTTGACCAGCCTGCACAGCATAGCTATCGGTAGAGGTATTGAGTACCGCGATCAATACTTCTCCGCGATAACCAGCATCAATCACTCCAGCCAGTGTGGTCACCCCTGTTTTAGTAGCAATCCCAGATTTATCCCACACTAATCCGACATAACCCACTGGAATACCTAGGGCAATGCCCGTTTTAATTAAAGCCCGTTCACCTGGCTTAATCTCCAGTGATTCAATGGCATACAAATCCATTCCAGCATCCGTAGCATGGGCATAGCTGGGTAGCTTAGCTGTGGTGGATAATAATTTAACCGGCAGTTCCATACAGTTCGTCTAACAATTGGTTGATATCAAATTGCACTTCAGTTAAGGATCGATTAGCGTCCAGCACAACCCAGTTATCACGCTTAGTCGCATACTGTAAAAAATAGTCGCGGACCGCCTGATGAAATTCTAGATCAAACTGGTCAAAAGTATTCATGGTGTGATCGGCTTGTTGCTGCTTGCGCGCAATTCCAATTGCTGGATCCAAATCTAGATAGACCGTTAGATCCGGCTCTAAGCCAGCCCGGGCAAACGCCTCCATCTGTTCAATCAACGCTTCCGGTTGCAGTTTACGCGCACCAACTTGATAGGCTAAGGTCGACCCGGTGAAGCGATCGCACAAGACACTCGTACCACGTTGCAGGGCCGGTTGAATTTGCTCGGCTACGTGCTGAGCCCGGTCCGCTAAAAACAACATCAGTTCAGCGCGCGCCGCCAGTGGTTCGGTCGTGGCTGATTCGGCGTGATCTAAAATTAAGCGCCGGATAATTTTTCCGACAGCCGTAGCCCCCGGCTCATGGGTAGCCAAAGTCGCAAAACCACGCTGGGTCAAAAAATCGTTCGTTAACTGGACATGCGATGATTTACCGCTGCCCTCGCCTCCTTCAAAGACAATAAATTTACCGTCCATAGAGTGAGCTTAGCATGGTCATTGCCAACCGACAATCTGGGTTCCTTTGGTAAAATCCTCTTCATAGACACGCTTGCTAAGGACAACAGTGTCCTCATCGGTTAGGTTGTACACCTTCACCCAGGCCTGACCGGCGCTAGCCTGACTGACTAATAGTTCATCCTCCACCACACCGTCCTCTACCGTATCCCACTGCATGAACTGAACGTCAACCGCGCCGGTAAACGTGTCTCCAAACGGTTGAAAAGCAGCACCAAATAATACACCGCTAGCAGTAAAGGCCTTCACCCTAGCCGGGATGCCACCAGTCGTACCGACGATGATTTCCGGACTCAGATCGCCGTCGAGATCACCGGTGGTAACCCGACACCCTGTCTGTAGATGTTTACTAAAGGGCCTGAATTGGTTGGTAATAGTGACGGTCGTTAAATCTACCAGATAAACAATCGATTTACTGTCCAACTCCCCACACACATACAGGGAGGTAGCGGTAGTGGCTAGACCAGTAATCGCCAAGGTCGGATCAAAGCGATCGAGCGACCATTGAGTATCGCCCGCTGCGGAGTAGGACGTGATGAGGGGTAATGCATTAGTGTTGCTGGCAATAATCACTTGACCGGGTGCAGTCGTCACCGCCAACGGTGTTTGTTGGGGTAACTTAAAATGTGCTTGGACACTTCCGGTAGCAGAAAATATTTTTACCAATGGAGTGGTACCGGGCTTAGCTTTACGCACTGCAATAATATCCGGATCAGTTGCAGTGGTGATATCCCCTACCGCCAATAATCCGCCCGCTGACCAGTGTTGGTTAAACGGGAACCAGGCGTTTAACACCGTCCCGCCAAATGACCACTGGGTAATAAAGGCATCACTGGCACCAGATTTCATGGCTACAAAGCCAGCTGTAGTATAGCGATACGGGTCTTTCGTCACGGTGCGTTGGACGACGGCTTTTTCCGTATAGCCATCGCGGGCGATTAGTTTTAGATATAAGTTTCCATCGGGATAGTCCGAGATATCAACTGTCGCGTCTAACACATAAGCTGGATCATCATAAATCGCTAGTGTGGACCAAGTGATGGCATCGCTACTAGCGCGCAGTGTTAGCTTCTGAACACCAGCTCCTAGGTCACCCACTGTGCCAGCGAGATCAACGGTATTGCCAACAGTGTCGCCATCTACCAAGTCGAGATCAATAGTGGGTTGCCAAGTGTCGCTCACAAAATGGTTTGGGAGATACTGTACTGGATCATACCAATGATCAGCGGTGGCCGGATCATAAACGTGTCCATAGTAGACCCAGTCGCCAGTGTATAGAGATTTATGAATTCCAAAGTGCAGGTGCACTGTCCAGCCGCCGTTATTACTAGAGTCACCTAACACGCCAATTTGGTCACCGGCTAGCACGCTTTGACCAGGCGTCACTTGTAAGTTAGTCGGATCAAGATGTCCATAGAGAGAGACGTGCGCTTGATCGGTATCGGCTGCATGTTCTATTAACACCACTAAGCCAAACTGAGAACGCTCTTGAGCCTCGCGTATGATTCCATCTGCTACAGCGTACACCGGTGTGCCGGCTGGAAAACCAAAACCAGCGTCCACACCCATATGATAGAGTCCGCCACCAATGTCTTCACCGTGTGTGGTGCTGATCTGCCAATCTGGCAAGGGATAAATATAATTGCTACTCGCCAAGGCAGGCCAAGCCAAACCACTAGCCAAACAACTCCAGACCACTAATGCGGCAAGGTAGCGAGCCATTGATCCAGTGTAGCGTATAAATCTTGAAATGTACCAGTATTCTGGATACTCAGATGGGCCCGTTGTTGAACGGCGCTGATCTGTTGTTCAGTAGCGTCTTGCTCACGCTCAGCGAATTCAGTATAGGACATACTAGCTTCGTCAGCCTTTTCAGAACGCTGTCTGGTGCGCTGGAAACGGATATCGAGCGGTGCAGTGATGTTCAGTAAGTAGAAATTTGGTAATTTTTGGCAAGCATCATACTCTACTAGATAGCGCATCCCATCAATAATAATCAGTTGTTCAGTGGCTGTTTGCGCATCGGCCACTACCACTTTGGCTAAAATGTCATCTCCAAATCGACTACGCACATACGATCCTAATGCGACCAGCTCGGCGCGAGTGTTCGACTGATGTAACCGTCCCAGGATATCACTGAGCGCTTGAGAAAATCTTAAAATTCTCGCACTATGCTGGCTCTGCAGGTAGCTGGCGACAGTACCTTTGCCCGCTAACTTTTCACCAGTCAAGGCAATAATCATCTTGTTGCCATGGTCACAAACTCAACCCCAGCCTCCTTAAACATTGCTGGCACACTGTCATCACGGTAGTGTTGCAAGGAGACAACGCGTTGAATGCCGGCATTTAATATAATTTTTGTACAAATTTTACAAGGCGAATGGGTGCTATACAACGTGCAACCTTCCGTAGAACTCCCATGGACGGCCGCCTGAATGATGGCATTCTGTTCAGCGTGGGTGGTACGCACACAGTGATCATTTTCCATCTGATGACCGATTTCATCACAGTGACCCAATCCGCGCGGCGCACCGTTATAACCAGTGGAAATAATATACTTATTTTTCACTAAAACCGCGCCAATGTGAGCTCGGTCACAGGTGGCGCGTTTAGCAACTACTTGGGCAATGTCTAAAAAATACTGGTCAATGTCCGGTCGTGGTGCAGTGTTCATACTGCCCAGTATATCAGGCAGTGACCGACAAGGGAATGCCCGGACCCATCGTGGAGGCCAAAGTGACGGAACGGAGGTAAGTGCCTTTGGATGAAGCTGGTTTGGCTTTGCGAATCGCTTCAATAGCGGTTTTGGTATTAGCCTCAAGCTGTTCCGGAGTGAAGGAAACCCGGCCAATGGCGAGGTGGATATTGCAAGTAGCATCGTTTTTGAAGTTGACTTTACCAGTCTTCAAGGCGAGGATCATTTTACTGACATCCGGACCAACGGTTTCTGTTTTAGGATTCGGCATCAACCCTTTTTGGCCTAAAATCCGGGCGACCGGCGCTAACTGTTTCATCATGTCAGGGGTAGCGATGGCGACATCAAAATCAATTTTACCAGTCGTTTTGATTTGTTGAATTACTTCAGCGGTACCAATATTATCTGCACCGGCAGCTTTGGCTTCCGCCTCATGATTGGAGCCGACGAAGGCAATGACGCGTTTGGTTTTGCCTGTACCGTGAGGTAGTTGAACAGAACCGCGGACAGATTGATCAGATTTTTTTGGATCAATGCCTAAGCGAATGTGCAGTTCAACACTACCATCAAATTTGGTTGGTGCATCTTTTAATAACACGACAGCTTCCGCTGGTGTATATGATTTTCCGGCGACTAGTTTAGCGCTGGTGGAACGATAACGTTTTGAGGTTTTTGGCATATATAGTCTACGTTAGTCTTCAATAGTCAAGCCCATTTGTCGAGCAGTACCGGCGATAATCCGCATAGCTGCATCTACATCATTGGCGTTTAAATCAGGCATCTTGGTTTCTGCAATCGTTTTGAGTTGTTGCTTCGTGATTTTACCCACTTTTTCGGTCAGTGGTTTGCCGGAACCCTTTTGAATACCAGCGGCTTTCTTCAACAGCTCAGCAGCTGGCGGGGTTTTTAGGATAAAATCAAAGGTGCGATCTTCGTATACTGTAATGACCACTGGTAAGATATCACCGCGTTGATCTTTAGTACGTTCGTTGAATTGCTTGCAAAAATCCTGAATGTTCAAACCATGCTGACCCAAGGCTGGACCAACCGGAGGCGCTGGATTAGCTGCTCCAGCCGGAATTTGCAATTTTACCCGTGTTTTTACTTTCTTTTCCATATAGTCCTAC
>CAZSXL010000024.1:0-10216 GCA_964611225.1 uncultured Gammaproteobacteria bacterium | reverse complement strand
CTAAAAAAGAAGAGGCTGAACAATTGAAAGCTAAGATTGAAGCCGCAGGTGCTAAGGTCAGCTTGAAGTAAGCGACCCCTCCCTATTATCCCTCTCCTTCCAGGAGAGGGATTTTTAGTTTTTTGATTTCAAAACCCCTTCCAGCAAGGAAGGGGTAGGGGAAGGTCGATTAAGGGGAGAGGTGAGGTTATTCCAATCCAATCGAATACACCTTGTTGGCCGCTACGACGTAGATGGTTTTAGTGGCGCTATCGTACGATACATCGGTAGCTTGACCAAAGGCGGCAGAGCGATATTGAGCCTGCAGTTTACCGCTACCGTCTAACACTACTACCCGTTGAGTAGTTGGGTTCAGGATGACAAACGGATCAGCGGGATCATTTTTTACTAAGCGGGTAGCACCGGCTAAACTGGGGCTAAACACGTCAATGGAGAAATCACTGACGGTGCCGTCATCATATTTTTTAATGGCGCCATCCGCATGTAGAATATAGATCGAGGCATCAATATCAAACGATACCGCTGTACTGACATCGACACCATCGGCTAGCCAGCTGGTTGCTGTCGTGTAACTATTGCCACTTTTTTGCAAACGCACAATGCGATTAGTAGCAGCCGATAATACATATAAGCGATCACCAAAGGTGTCAAAATCTACCACTACTAGTTCATCATCTTTTAAGGCAACATCTACCGGGCTAGTTTTTTCTAGCACGGGATTAAATTGGAGGAAGTCAGCTTTATCCACCAATACTAAGGTCGTGGCAGCCGTATCATTCTCAATCGATTTGTAGCCAGACACCGAGGCGTCGTCGCTCAACACGTTAGTAACCTCCTGTTTTTCCATATTTAGCCGCCAAATACCAGCCGAACCTTGGGCAAAGCCAAAGATATTTTTACCGATCCGGGTAATGCTGCCAACCGTGGCTGCTCCGGTGCTGGTAGAAAAATCACCTACCAGGGTTGGGGTATCTAATATAGTTACTTTATTGAGCGTATTATCTAGTTGATCAATCCGTCCCTGTAGGTCAGTTCCAGTGGTAGCATAAGCCGCTGAATCTTGCGGTACAGTAGCCAATAATGTTTTGGCTTCTGCTAAACTAGTCCTGGCGCCAGATGCATCTTCCATTAGTTGCTTCGATTCTGTTTCACCTAATATGTTACCAACCTGCTGTAAAGCAGTAGCGTAGTCCTCGTTCTGTTTTGTTTCTTCACTGGATTGACCGGTGGTCAAGATACTAATGGTAAAGACAATGATCGTAGCCACTAAAAAAGCGACAAAGATTTTTTGCGCCAAGCTTAAACGACGCCACCAGCCAGCGGCTCCAGACATTGATCCGCCAACGGTGGCTGAAATGGAATCACGGTTTTTGAATAGACGTTTAATCAGCTGCGCTATCCATTTCAGCACAGCCACTAGCATCATCAAGAGCTGCTTGGCTACGTTTAGCAGAAAGCGACCAACCATCTGCAAGCCATTCACAAAGGCATTCTGCGATTTGGCGTAGTTTTCCGTAACGGCGCGGCGTTGTTCGGTTTTACCGGCCGATTGCGTACCCACATATTGCATTTTCTTCTTCAGGGCTGGCCACAGTGAGGGTGTAAGTAAATCTCCAGTAGTGCGTTCTTGGGCAATCAGCTTGGACATCGAATCACTATCGTCCGAAAAGTCTGACCGTTCTAATGCCACGGTCGTATCTTCTGCACTAATATCAGCAGCAGTTTCACGTTCAAATTTAATCACAAAGGCGGCAATATTGGAGAGGGCATCTTGCTCCGATAGTACCGTGGTCAAGTACTCAACCGCATCAGCTGTCGTATGGTCTTTGATGGTACGGCGCAGTTTTTCCAACGACAAGTAATCCAACAAGTTAGCAGTGGTGAATAATAAACCGCCGCGATCTGGGCATTTACCAGACACCAGGGAGCTGAATAATTTCAGTGGTTGTACCTCCGTGTTTGGCGCGCGTTGAATAATGTCATTGATGGTTTCGCCCTGGATCAAGTAACCTTCCATTTTACCGGTGCTACTTAGGTAAACCGTTGTACCATTAATCACGCCGAGTAAAGCATTACATTGGTACGTCCATGATTCTCCATGTTGATTAATCAGGTCGTGGATAACGGTATTGACTTTATGCAACGCACGCTCAAAGGCCGCTTCAATTTCAAAATCAGTGGATCGGTAGTACGCATTGGTAAATGTTTCGTCAATGGTTTGGACGATCTCTTCTGTAAATGTCTCAGCGTGTTCAAACTCGATCAGAGCGAAGGCACGACCTAAGTTAGTTACTTCCAGGGGTGAAGACTGGGCAGTAAAGAGATGGATAGCGTTACGGCCGTCGGAACGGTCTAAAAACAACTCTCCAAATACCGGCTTATTCATAGGACTTATTATACGGAAGTATGATATACTTGTCTATATGCTTGAGCAATTATTTGGTTCGCGGACGCGAGTAAAGCTATTACGACTGTTCGTGAGCCATCCAGAGCAACGCTGGTTCGTACGGGAATTAACACGCCTGATCCATGAGCAGATTAATTCTGTGCGCCGTGAGTTAAGTCATTTGGAGCAACTGGGTTTAGTGCGAGCGGTGCAGGAGCAACGCAAAAAATATTATAGTGTTAATACCCAGTTCCCACTCTATCCAGAATTAAAAGCCTTATTGATTAAAGCCCGTGTCACCTTAGAGAAGGATCTGATCGAGCGGATTTGTCGCACAGCCAAGATTCAGTTCGTCAGCTTACATGGTTATTTTGTAGATGATGCCGACAGTGCGATTGATCTGTTTATTGTGGGTGATCTACCCGTGCGGCAATTGCAGCAATTATTGGATGATTTCAAACTGCAATTTAGTCGGGAATTGCGCTACACCCATATGACCATTCAAGAATACCGTTATCGCCGGGATGTCACGGATAAGTTTTTATTTAGCATCTTACATAGCCCACATATTGTGTTGTTTGACCGGGCTTTAAGCTAGCGAGTATACGGGTTCGACCTCTCCTCCCTGCCCTCCTCTCCTTACTGGAGAAGAGGGTTCTTGCCAAATTATTGAAATTGATCTATTATTCATTTGATTGAGCGCCTTAAAGGGGCGCTTTTATGTTAACATTATCAAGAAAACCATCAGATGTTGCCCTACAACGTAAATTACATCAAATGGCTAAGCAATTACGCTTGAATCAGACACCAAGTGAGGCTACGCTCTGGAAACATCTTAAAGGAAAGAATAGCTTTGGATACAAATTCCGTAGACAATATCCAATTGACCGATATATCACTGACTTTTGTTGTGTACAGTTAAGGTTAGTGATAGAAATTGATGGTATGATTCATGAACATCAAAAAGAACGAGATCAACAACGCGATCAGATACTACAACTATATGGTTATCAAACCGTACGCTTTACCAACGAGGAGGTTAACAACGATCTAAGCACCGTACTACGCATTATCACAGAACGTACTACTTCCCTTTCCTGCAAGGAGAGGGACTGAGGGAGAGGTCGAAGTTTGACCAGTCATTAAGTTAACGGTATACTATTTTTATATGGGACAAATACTAGCCGGTTTATTTTCACTCGGGATGATGGCCACCTTTGGTTTAGTTGTCGTGTTAGTGTTATTTATCAAAGAAATTAAACAGTTTCAACGTGGCTTGCTGTTTACGATGGGTAAATATACTGGCTTAAAGCAGCCGGGTTGGCGCGTGATCATACCAGTGTTTCAGCGCTTGCATCGCGTAGATATTCGTACCAAAGCAGTGGATGTGCCGGATCAAGATGCGATTACGAAAGACAACGTCTCGGTGCGGGTGAATGCGGTGATCTACTACAAAGTGGCTGACCCTTCTAAAGCTATTTTAGAGGTCGAAGATTTTTACTATGCCACTTCACAGTTAGCCCAAACCACCATGCGTAATGTGGTCGGAGAAGTAAGTTTGGATGAATTACTAGCGAATCGAGATGAAATTGCTAAACGTATTTTGACGATTGTGGATACCGATACTGATGCGTGGGGAATTGACGTGGTTAGTGTGGAATTAAAACATATTGAATTACCGGAAGGATTAAAACGGACGATGGCCAAGCAAGCCGAAGCCGAGCGGGAAAAACGAGCCACGATTATTAATTCAGAAGCTGAAGTCGTAGCCGCAGCCAATTTGGCTCAAGCCGCTACCACCATGTCCGCTGCACCTGGTGCTCTGCATTTGCGCACTTTAAACAGTATCAATGATATTTCTTCCGATGAATCTAATACCATCGTGTTTGTGACGCCGATAGAGGTATTGAAAGCCATTGAGGGGTTTGTAAAAAAATAATCTATGCATGACAAATGGTCCAAACATGCCAAGTTGGCAGCTACCATCAATAATATCTTGGCCGTGTTGGTGTTGTTCCTGGCGGCTACAATGATTTACCTCTACCTTAAATAATACCTGCATGACACTGCGTATGACCAGCTGGCATGGGCTGCTGGTGGTCGTCTGTCTGACGCAACTTGGCTGCCAGTCAGTCGTGCAATTCAATCCAGTAGAGACCAACCTAGCCAACCAACTGGCTGATTTTGCCTATGTGCAGGCGGATCAGCTGCATGTCGTAGAGCGTGATGGTACCTTAGTGGATACACTTCAGCTAGCCACTACACCACTGGCCGTGGTTAATTACGCTGGTGATCAGGTAGTGTATGTGCAAGCCGTGGATGATAAGTTTCAAGTACAGCTGTATAGCGTGAGCAAGGCAGCTAGTCAGCCCTTCATGCCGCTGACCGTGGCACCGACGACTATGTTCTTTGCCGCCGGGGATACGGCGCTGGCGATTTTGGCAGACGATCAGTTGTATGTTTATCTCTTAGCTCAGCAGCGTACCATCCGGGTGCATGAAGGAGTAACGGCGGCTTATTTTTTACCGAGCGGACAAAGTATTGTGTACCGCACTACCAGCGGCGCTGTATTACAACGTGATCTGACCATCACGGGAGAACTAACCCCAGCGGTGACCGCTACAGAATTGCCGTTTCCGTTGCAACCGAACGAACAGATCATGATTGCTCCGCAACTTGGTTCAGTTGTGGATCAAGCCTTAGTGTTATCCAGACACAGTGAAGGACACAGTGGAGATTTATCTTTGTTGTTACCAGCCGGAACGGAGGAATCATTAGCAACCGAAGTAATCACTGCTGGCTGGTCAAATACCGGTGCAGGGGTGTACTATACCGGCGTAGATTTGATCCCTAAGCTGATTACCTTGTAATAGGTTGATGATCGTATGTTAATTGTTAAACGAATTACTCCCTATTGGACTACCGGCTGTTTGGTGCTGTTATTGTGGTTTGGGGTTAACTATCCAGCGTGGTGGTTACTATACCTTGGTTTACTAGCAGCGCTGCCGGTGGTGGCTATGCTCATTATGCACCAACCACATTGGAAGTATGAGTATCTTGGTTTAGGTTCGCCCATGCTGATGTTGGTCTTAGGTGGTTATACGTTTTTGTTGATCCAGGAAGAATTTGTGATTACGCTGGGTGCCATTATCTGTACCGCGATCTTTTTTTTCTTATTTCAAAAAAATGTGTCGGTGTTTTTATTTGAACCAGCTAAATATATTCCTTTTTCCTTAGAACATATTTCTACCTACACTACAGTACTGGCTTCGTTCTATGTCTATGTCAGCTTATTTATTTTTTCGATCTTACGTTTAACTAGGCTGCGGTACATCTTTATTGTGGCGCTGTTGTTAACCGCCCTAATGGTGTGGCAGACTTTTTGGATTCAGAAAATTGCTTGGGCCAAAGCCAAGTGGTTTGTCTTAGTATTGAGTATTGTCCTGACAGAGGTAGTCGTGGCGTTATATTTTTGGCCGGTTAGTTTTTTCGTTACCGGCGTTACGCTGACTTTATTGCTATACGTCATACTGCATTTGAGTCGGCATCATTTGACCAATACCTTAACTAAGCAATTGGTGTGGCGCTACGTGCTAACCGCTAGTGTTACCTTAACTGTTTTACTAGCTACTGCCCAATGGAACTATCATTAATATGCAAAGATTGATTGTTCCAACCGCTCCCAGCGAACGTGCTAAATGGGTACAACTCCAACCCAGGCGGTCTGGCTGGTTAATTCTCACCTTACTACTCAGTTTAGGGGCCGGGTTTGCGGGTGCTTTAGTCGCCAGAGTGTATCAACTAGAATGGTTGCAACCGACCACGCCAGATATTGTCATCGTGCCGAACAACGCTGTGTCCGCTTCGGCCAAGTTAGTAGAATCGTTACAGGATGAACAAGCCGATGCCATTGTCTTGCTGGCGGCAGCTACCACCTGGATTGGTCAAGGTGTCGTCGTGAGCAACGACGGTTGGATCGTAGCTACCCAGTCTCAAATTGGAGATGAAACAATTGTGTTAGTGACTACCAACGCTGGCAAAACCTATACTTCAGACAATATTGTGGTTGATCAGGTTAGTGGCCTAGCCTATATTCATGTGCCATCGACCGGTTTGCGGGTGGGGGAATTTCGTGATAGGCCGTTGCTGTTAGGCGAAAGTGTGATTGCCTATGGGCGCACTAGCCAGCGTGACCAAGTAGCCTTTGCCAATGTGGCTGGTCTAGTAGGGGATGAAGATAGTCAGATTTTACTGGACCGACCACTCAGTGATGCTTGGCGTGGTGCGGCGATCTATGATTTTGATTTTACAATCGTTGGTTTCGTCAACCAGAACGATCAGGTGATACCGATTCAAGAGGTGAATGCCGTGGCCTATAGTTTATTTACCGAGGGTACCGTCGAGCGAAATGATTGACGGAATGGGTTTTTTCTGGTAGAATGACGGTCAATGACTTATCTACGCATCATTTTACAACACTGGTTGGCAATTTTGATTACCAGTGTGGTGACGGCCGCAGCAGCCGTTGGATTATCATTTATTCCGACCCAACTATACTCCTCTGAAGTATCCTTATTAATTGTGCAGCAACAGGAGGATTATGTTGACCCATACACTTCACAGAAAGCGGCTGAAAAGTTAGGGGCCAACTTAGTGAGTGTCGTTGGCACCTTTGATTTCATGAATCGAGTGATTGCCACCGGACAAGTGTCAGCAGACTTATTTAGTTCATCTACCGATGAGCGCCGCAAACAATGGCAGCAAATGATTGCTGCGGAGATGATTGCGGACACTGGTGTGCTCCAGATTACGGCCTATGCCCCCACTGTAGGTGAAGTGGAAGATGTTGTCTTGGCGGTAGCGCAGGTATTAACGACGAACGCCACGGATTATTATGGCGGGGGAGATAGTGTGCAAATTAAGCAGATTGATGGACCAGTCACTTCCAGCCGGACTGTAAAACCAAACATTCCATTGAACGGCGTGTTGGCAGCGTTGTTGGGTGCGGTAGCCGCAGCGATTATTTTTATTGTGCATGCCGAGTTAAAACGCACTAATCAGCACAATAATCAACTTGGGCAGTCGTTGCAATATCAATTACCAACTCAAGTCAATCAGACAGAGTTTTTTCCGATTCAACCGGTAGACTATAAGGTGTTAGATGAGTTTCCGGCTCAACCCTATGTGTATGGGGCAGAATTGAAGGATGAAGAGGCCAAAGGGATGCAGGATGAGGTGAAATAACGATCCGCTCTTTAACCGCACCTTCCCCCTAGCCCCCTTCCTATTCAGGAAAGGGGGTTTTTGAATTTATACCCTATATATAGAGATATATAGGGTATTTTCGATGTAATCGCCCCTACCCACCCCCCTCACAATTAGGCCATTGACAAAATGATGAAATTTTGGTAGATTTATCTGTTATGTTTTGGGTAAAGGCGTGTGTAGCACGATACGCACCGTTCACCCCTGAACATCCAAACATAACCAGCGTATCATTAATCTATCGGATTAGCAGTCTGTATCGCTCACGGTTCGCAACCGGCGAGGGATATACACTAGTGATCCGTCAGTACGAGCGGCTATCTAACGATGGCTACCGTCTAACGCATCATCGCACTTTGAAAATCTACCTTTCTACTATAGAACATTACGAACCTGATTGATTGTTTGATATGTAATCGGTTGCGTTGTGCAGACCTCTCCCCCTTCCCCTCTCCTGCAGGAGAGGGGTGTCCCGATAGGGACGGGGAGAGGTCGATAAACCGCATCCGATTACCTCTTCGCAACTCAATCAACCTTCTCAAGTCTTCATTCCGAAGCAACCCAGGAGTTCACGTCATGTCCAAGCTCATCTCCGCCCTCGTGGCCCTCGTCTTCGTCCTCTTCTCCAACGTCGCGTTCGCGCAGGACGGTTCCTCCATCCTCACCCCGCTCTACGGAGTGGGCGTGGCGGAAGTCAGCGCCTCCAGCGCGGCCAGCGAGATCTGCAGCCGGTGGCAGGCCTGCGAAAGCAGCTCCATCGACTGTGACATCACCGTCGAGGCCGCCACGAGCCACAACGAGCACGTGGTCCGCAGCCGCGGCACGAGCTTCGAATACGTGGACGAGGCGGCTCTCGGATACGCCCGACAGGCAAACCTGGTGCAGCAGATCCAGACGGCCTGCCCCGCGAGCGCGTCGGATCTCGACATCAAAATCGGGGCCACATGGCCGCACAAGAAGCCCTCGCTGAGCTACCGCTACGCCTGGGCAACGGTGCGACCGGCCGTGGACGCCGCCGTCCTCGCCGACGCGATGGCTGACTTCGCTCCGCCCACCGCCTGCAACGACGGTGAAGACAACGACGACGATACGCTGATCGACCTGAAGGACCCGGGCTGCGAAAACAGCCAGGACGATTCGGAGTTCAACTACAACAGCAAAATGCTGATCCACGTCGGCGCAGCGCTGAACTGGAAGCTGCGTGACGTCGCGGACCGCAAATGTCCGTGGCAGATCGTGGCGATGTACGACCCGAAGTCGAGCTACGTCTACGCCTCCATCGTCTCGACGGACCCCTCGTGCACGTGTGACGAGGTCAAGCCGTTCGAAACCGAGAAGGCGTTCACCGCCGCGGTTCTCGAGGCCGTCAAGCCCGAGAATGTTCCCCTCACCTACCCGGCGGACATCGACGCGGCGCGGACTCAGTACCGCGCCACGGTCTCGATCTTCACGGACGAGATCGGTGCCAGCTGGGATGAGGGCAACTTCATGACCTACGGGCGGGTGACGGTGACGCAGGAGCACAACTTCTGCGACATCGAAATGGAGCAGAAGCGGTTGGCAGACTACACCGGGACTGACCTCGTCGTCATCGGTGCCGGAAGCCTCTCAGCCTCCGTGCTCGGTGACGGCTCGAGCCTGAGCACGCACCCGGCGGGAACGCTGGTGGCAGAGTTCGGGATCGAGACCGGTACCCCCAAGGCAGCGTTCCTCGGAACGATCGGCCTGGGCGGGTACTTCGACGACAACTGCGCCATGCCGGCCGCCTGGCTGATGCAGTTCCGTCTCGGCGGGACGTTCAACCGGTCCGAGCCCGTTGGTATGCTGGTGGACGCTCGCGTCCAGTACAGCTTCGGCCCCTCCTACGTCATCTACCCTGATGACCCGGAAACCGAGACCAACGAGTACTCGGCATCGTCCGCCCTCGGGACGAACGCCGCGGCGTTCCTGGTCGACATCGGTCCGCGTTTCGCTTTCGGGCGGGGCGTGAAAAACGGTTGGATCGCTCCGACCCTGACTGCAGGCCCCAAGCTGCGCTGGTTCGAGCCCACCTCGGGAGATCAGCGGGTCACCCTGACCGCCGACTTCGGCGCAACGGTGAACATCGGGTTCGACTGGTAGAAAGGTAGTAATTCACCCAAGCCTTCGGGGCTACGGTGGATGAACGGGCGGGGTCGTGATTTTAAATCCGACCCCGCCCAACCCTTCCTTATCGCTGAACGAACTGAAATTACTGAAGACGCTGAAGGGGACACTAAAGAATGAGGAACAATATTTGTTCAAGAATAGCTCTACAACAAATATGGTTCCTGATTCCATGAACCTGAGCTAACGCTCGGTACATGGCGGGCAACCAAAAAATAAGTTCTTTGACAACCCATCTTCTACATAATAACTAGAACAAGTATCTAGTCGGAAGCGATGTATCGACCTCTTCTCCCTAACCCTCTTCTCCTTTCAGGAGACGAGGGGACAATTCCCTCTCCAGCAAGGAGAGGGTGGCCGAAAGGCCGGAAGAGGTCGTCAGCTCGCTTCCGATTAGATGGGCAATTCCGCCCAAATTTC
>CAZSXL010000023.1:0-10879 GCA_964611225.1 uncultured Gammaproteobacteria bacterium | reverse complement strand
GCCGCCCGAGGCCAATGCCTATGGGTTAGCGCGCTACAGTCGCTCCGATAAACCAGCTAGGGAGACCTTCACCAAGATGGTGGAAAAAATTCTGGAAGGGGATACCGCCATGAAGCGGTTTTTTGAGGTGTTCTATTTCCAATACGGCCATGCTTCGATTGCCGATTTAGCCCATGTCAGTATGGCCGTGGAGAATATTTCTATGATTGCCGCGATGGAAGTGGTGGATGAACAACTGTGGGATGGGCAAGAACGGTCGACGCGTTACCAACATTTTTCCAAAGATGCCGTCTATACGCCAGCTAAAGCACCGGCGGCGTATAAAACGGGCATTGCTTATTTGATGAATGAGTACAATAAATTATTTCCAGATTTATTAGCTTCTGTCCAAGAGCAGAACCCGTTACCGAAAGACTTTCCTGAGTCGGCTTATAAAGGTGCCACCACAGCGCGCGCTTTTGATATTGCCCGTTACTTGTTGCCGTTAGCTTCGCTCACCAGCGTTGGTCAAATCACTTCTGGCCGGACGCTCGAGAAAATGATTTCGCGTTTATATTCTAATCGCTATGCCGAAGTGCGCGCCGTGGCGGATGATTTAAAAGCGGCCTGTAACGCTCCGACCTTTAATCCCTTTAGTCAAGAAATTCGCCAAGGTTTGCAGTCGATTAAAGATCTGACATTACGCCGGCGTTTACAATCCATTTTGCAGCCGCGGGCGCCATTACCTACGCTGGTAAAATATACCGCTCCGATTAAATATCACCTGGAAACTGAAAAAGATTTGCGCCAAGCGGCCAGAGAATTGCTGAAGATTAAAACGATTGATTCTAGTCACGATGTCCAAGCCTTTCATAAGCAGGATCCACTGGTAGAAGCAGTGGCGACTTTATTCTATTCCGTTACTCATTATTCCTACAAACAGATTAAAGACGTGGTGAGCGGCTGGAGTGAGAAAAAGCTTAGTTCAATTTATGAACTAGGTACGCGTAAACGAGGCAGTCATGATGAACTGATGCGCAGTTTAGATACACATAGCGTCACCTTTGATATCTTGATGGATGTGGGCTCCTATCGTGATATGCACCGGCATCGTCGCGCCATTCAAGTGCCGCAAGATTATACTTACCTGCATGGTTATGATACGCATCCAGAAACCGGTAAATATGGTGGGTTGTATCCTTACCAACTAGCCATGGATACCATTGCCCCTACCTTGAAAAAATTAGACAAAGTGAACCACGAAGCGGCGGTGTACTTAATGCCGATGGGCTTTAAGCGCCGGTCGTTATTTAAAATGGGTTGGAACGAAATTGATTACATCGGTAAATTACGCACCGGCCCGGGTCGGCATTTATCCTATTGGAACATTGCCTTGCGCATGGTAGCCGAAGCGAAGAAGTTATCGCCGGCCAGGACAAAACACATACCGACTAAACCGCTGTCGCTGGATAGTGTCTATGAACGGTAAAAAAATAGTGTGGGGATGCTTAATAGCTTTCTTGATCGCAGGGGTGTTTTTAGTAGTATTGGGTGGCATCATCTATTTTATGTTGGCCAGTCGGTTACCAGCTGAACGGCCAACCAAGTTTAGTTTTGAAATTAATGAGGGCGGTGGGATGAACGATGAATCGCTCAGTTATTACATTAAGGATGGCCACGTCACCTATGATAAGGAATATGAATCCAGTGAACTAACGGCCGAATTTGATTTGACTGAGGCAGAATTAGATTATCTCTGGCAGATACTGCGGGTAGAACGATTTGATCGGATTCGTGAGCATGATGGCGGTGATGTCTATGATCGTGGTGGTACGACCCAGCGTTTATCGTACGATGATGAGTCACTCAGCTTCTCTGATTCTGGCAGTTCATTTATTGATGGTGATAGCGCCAAGCGGTTTTACGCCATTGAGGATGCGGTGATCGCTTTGGCCAAACCTTATATTGATGAACAAAAACTGGCCCTGACCATTCGCATTGGTGATGACTTATTATCCAAGGTGGATTATGTGCAGTTGAACGATCAGATTGTTTATGAGGCAGGTGAAGGCGAAGAGTTGCCTGCTCACATCTCGGTATTACCCGGTGACTATGTATTAGCCATTGCTACGATCTTGCCACCGCCCATTAATTCGGATTATCAACGTTTAACGTTAACCATAACAGAAAATGCCACAGTGTTGATTGGTGGTCCGCAAGATGCGATCACGATAACGCAAGAGTAGCTGACTCGATTACTCTAGATAAATCGTAATTTATCCACAGTGATCGAGTGGGACAAGGCTCGATCCTCCTAGGGGTTGTTGACTCCAGGTTTGTCCCGAGAACCCATTGGTTCACCTGAGGTGTTTGTTCACAGCCACTTGCGGAAAGCGTGTCCGATGCATCCGCCGATCAGGGCGATGACACCGACTGCCAGCCAGACGTGATCAGCCATGTGCAGTACATCCATCAGGTGCATGCACATCATCAGGATCACCACCGTCGGCATGACGTAGGTGTTGTGCTTGGTGCAGCGCATGGCGCGAGCCGCGAGCGACTCATTCACACTTCCACCCTGCTGCATGACCCGCACGATGTCGCGCTGAGCCGGCAGGATGGTTCCCCACACATTGGCGATGGCCATCACCGTGGCGAGGGTGCCACCGACGTGGTAGCACAGCCGGAACGGGTCGAGGAACTGATTGAACAACCAGGTGATACCCATCAGGCTGACCAGCGACAGGATGATCCCGAGGACTTCCCAGTGGCTGTTTGGCTTGATGCACCGCCAGATCGCCATGTACCAGCTGGTGCCGAGGAACATCAGCCCGAAGGCGGTGGCTCCTTCCCAGTTCCAGATCTGGCCGTTCCACCAGTTCAGGATTAGCAGGAGCATCCCACTGGCCCAGGTGATGAGCGACTCCCACTTGAACCAGTGGAGCTGCTGACCGCCGGCGGGCATGGTTTTACGTTTGGAGTACACCCAGATGCTGCCGCCGTGGGCGCCCCAGACGGTGCCGTAGAGGTTGGGGTCGTTCGGGGTCAGTACCAGGTTGCGTGCCATCCGGGTCAGGTACAGGGTCGTCCCGATCCAGAAGGCGAAGCCGAGCAGGTGCGTCAGCCGGAGCAGGGCACGGACGTACGGGAACACGAGATCGTAGAAGTGCATGGTAGTTCCATGGCGGAAGGGTTTGATAATGAACAACGAATGAGCGGGTCATTTATACCCGTGAATATTATTTTTGTCAACTCCGATTTATGTATACCGCAATACTAACCAGGTAGTGGCAGGAATAACAATAGTAGCCGCTAAGCCGATCAAGATATACTGGGCTGACGGTGCTACCGCGTTGCGTTGGTTACTAGTGAGGTAACCATCCTGCGTCCACATTCGGAATAAACAGCAGGGTAAACAAGGCGGGTGCTAAGCGCTTAGGAAAAGGTACTAGTTCAGTGACAAAATTTAAATAACAAGCCAGTGGGATGATGGCCACTAATAATAGTACAAATACTAACCCACTATCGATCGAAGCTAACCACGACAGGATCGGCAGATCTAAGATTAAAACGGCTCCTAAGGCTAGGCCTGGTAAGCAGACAGCATAGGCATAGTAGCAGCGGCGTAACCAGGTTATCATCAATCAATTATACAGCAGTTCACCCCAACGTTGACAGTTTTTTTTGAGCGCACTATAATCCACAACGCTATCGGATATTCAGGAGTAGCTCAGCGGTAGAGCAATACGCTGTTAACGTATGGGTCCTGGGTTCAAATCCCAGCTCCTGAGCATAAAAATACACCTCAATTGGAGGTGTATTTTTTTTATCCTGGTATGCTACACTGTAGGCCTATGATCACAACCATTTTAACCTTGCATTTAAGTGGAGCCGCCGCCTTAGGGGCTGTACTGTTGGCGCTGATTGTGAAACTGTGGCGTGGGGCTAGTGAAACTAAACCGTATATTCGTCTGGCTCAATGGATTGCCGCGATCAGTAGTTGGCAATTTGCCAGTGGTTTGTTATTGGCCGTACTCACCCCCGGTATGAGTACCATGAAACTCTGTAGTAACATTGCCATCTATTGGGCGATGGTGTTTGTAGCCGAGCTAGTGATCATAAGGCGTTTACAGCAGCCTGTCCCACAACAATAATTCCATGAACAAATTACTGGGACTTTTGGTTATGATCTGCCTAATGCTGCCAATAGTGAGTTTGGCGGCTCATCGTTTTGCCAAGCCAACTATTGTGGCCGATAGCATCACAGTGGACAGTATACAAATGACTTGGGAGAAAGAGCAACGAGTGAAATTTTACCGCCTCAAGTTAATGGATGCGAGCTGCACAGACACTATCCAGCGCTACAAAATTAAAAAAACCAGAACAAAAAAGCGTTTGAATGATTTGGCTGTAAACACTAGTTACTGTATCCGCATGCGGGCATTACACGCCAATGGCAATAAAGATCGCTGGTCAAAAAAATTAAAATTTACCACGCTCACGAGCACACCACGTTTCGGAGTTAATTTTATTCGGTTTTTTAGTGACGATACAGATGCGTTAGCGACTGCTACCCAACCAGCAGTAGTGGATGCAGATTTTTCAGCTTTAGGTGTTGATGTATTCAGAATGCTTACCTCAGCTGATACGATCTGGTCCAATATAGAGTTGCCCGAAGATCAATATGATTTTACTAATGCCGATGCTGTGTTAACGACCACAGTACATGAACCGATTGCTAACTTATTCGGTTATCAGTATGCGAGCGGTACAACTCCTTGGGAGCAATTAATGGGTGATAGCACACCAGAAAAAGAGTTGACCGCTGACCAAGAGGATTTTATTGCTACGGTGGTTGATCGGTATCAAGACGATGTACGGTATTGGGAAATTGGTAATGAAATGGCGCATTGGCAATTAGCTGATCCAGGAGCATTTACGGAAGAAGAGCAAGGGGCTTGGTTAGCGGCTGTGGCCGCAGTCATTCGCCAGCACGACCCAGACGCGATCGTCGTGCTAGCTGGCCTCATCAGTATTACCGCTGACAATGCTGATGATTGGTTGACGGGAGTAGTCGCTGGTGGTGGTACCGATTGGTTTGATGTAGTTGGTTATCATTATTATGGGCGCTGGCAAGCTTTTAATACTGAACGTACTGGCCTTCAGGACGTGTTGGAAGATTTAGATATTGCCGATAAACCAGTTTGGATGACTGAAACTGGCACTACGTCTGATGCTTCTAATACAGAACGAACCGACTATCCCAATTCCACTAGTCAGCAAGCTGCTGATCTTTTCCGGCGGGCTATCCAAAGTTATGCGGCTGGTGATGAGATGGTCATTTGGCACTCGTATATCGGTAATGACGACGATGGTGAAGAGTTTAGGTATTTTTCTTTAATCAACGAAGACTTAACAAAACAACCTGCCTATTACACAACCCAACTACTCACCAGCGAAGTACTGCCGTTTACCAGTATTACGGTGGTCAGTGATACTATCTATCAGATCAAGCACAATGATGGTTCCATTGCCTATGTAGCGTGGAGTGGCACTAGCGCAGACTGGACTATTCCGGATGACATGAGCACAATGACAAGCGTTGTCCCTAACGATGATGGTACCTTTAGTTGGCAGTCCGTTGCACCCGGCGATACAGTTAGCCTTGATTCAGTTCCGTTATTGCTAAAATAACATGCATACAAAAACCATTCGCCTATTCTTTACTACAGTTGTTGTGATGATTATGAATTATATTGCTTTTTATCTCGATGATATTTTATTATTTTACGGTTGGCCAGAGACAGGTTTAACTGTCTATGGTTTACGCGCGATCGCGTTTCCGGTAGCATGGTATGTCCAAGTGGTTGAGCCGTATACTTTATTTTCTGTCCCTGTAATTGGCCGTGCATTCAACTATTGTATTGAGTTGGTTTATTTTTATTTGTTGATCTGGGTTGCTTACGAAACGGGCGCATTATGGAACAAAGTGATTAATCGTTGTATACTAAGATCATGAAACACTATTATGCTTTGCTCTTTGCTGGTGTCATTATTCTTCAACTTGGAGTTGGCTGTACACAACCTCAACCCCAACTGAAAACAGTTGCGGAAGAAGCGGTTGTAGAAGAAGCAACGACAGTGAATATTACGGTAGAGCCGGAATTGGTAGAGCTGGAACCTGAACCTGTAGTGCTCACAAAAACGTTTAATACCAGCGATCTAGCTGACCTGGATACAAATTTTAATTTTTCTGTTGAAATTCCTGCTCAGTGGGAAGTTGAAAATGTAGTGGAGATTCAATCACTCAATTTTTACGATCCGTCTGCAGTCGGGGATACTAATCTAGATCGATCTCAGATCTTTGTGCGTTATTTTTTGGCTCAGGAGTTTTTAACGTTAGACACAGTCACAATTCATGCTAGTACCGAACTCACCATCAATGATCATGAGGCCATGGAGTACGACATTGAAAAGAAATCAGCCGTAGCGGATTTCGCCAGTCAACCGGCTTGGCGCAACCAGCGTCATATCGTTACTGATATTCGGGTTTCAACCAATAGCTTGGTGTTTTATGTCTTTGGGCAACGACCTGGCTTAGACTTAATTGTATTGGATCAGTTTTTTAAGAGTTTGATTTTTACAGAATAACGATATCATTGCAGTGAAGCGTTTCATTGAAGTTGTCCTGATAACCATTTCGACATTTTATCCTTTGGTTGGCGTCCTGTGGTTAGGTTGGGATATTGGCAATACCATTTTTTTGTATATTGCTGAAGCTGCCATTGTGCTGGTGTATCATATCGTATTGTATTGGAGAACCAAACGGTTATTTACTGATCCAGATATTAAGCGTGGTTACGTTACGGTGGCAGTGTTGCGGGTATGTGCGGAAGGCCTGGTGGCTTTGGTTGGGTTAATGACCTTTATTGATTTTGTCGTAGGTCATCATGTGGCTACTGTGTTTCATGTTAGTGCCATTGGCAGCTACTTAGTGACTGCTTTGATTCCGATTGGATCTTTGTTAATGCACTATGGTCAACAATTACGGGTCACACCGCGACCAGCCGTTGTGTTGCCGATGGGTTGGTGGTTGCTGCATTACCCACTGCCGTTATTTGTCTGTGCCTTTGTACTGGTAAATACCAGAGCAGTTTATTTACCCCTTTTATTATTGGTTATCGTCCTTCTCAAAGCCATTGTAGAGTATCGTCTAATCAAACCACTGCCGGAATTATCCCAAGCCCCGCGTGATTTAACAGTACTGACTAGCCATCCGTATGCACTTATCAGTATTGCCCGTAAGAGTCTCGTGTATTTGATTGTTGGAGTAGGCATGATGTCGGTGAATCCTTTTGTGGCTGATCCTAGTTATACCATGCTAGAAAATGCCTTGATTTTTTTGGGATTCTCCTTGCTGTGGTTACCAGCTTTGCGCTTGCCTAAGGTGCGTTTAGAATTAAAAGAAGGTGTCATTCATTGGGAACAATTAGGATGGTTTAGAATTCGCCGCACTATACCAGTGGCAGATATTAAGGAGATCAAAGGTTTTGTGAATACTCGGGTTACGCCACACCAACTATCAGGGCATCTATTTACCATCAAACAGCAGCGGCGCTGGCGCTTAGGGCCTTTCTATTTTTTGCGCAATGATTGGTTGGCTTGGTTGAGACTACTGGATACCAAACATCCAGAATTGAAGATTCCGTACCTCTAAACGGTGTGCTATACTGTGCGTATGTTTTGGAAAGTTAGTCTTTGCTTAGGAATATTGTTGGGAGTGATCGCCAGCCAAGAAGTTGGGGCTGAAGTGTTTTCCGAAGATCTAATTGCGAACGGTAAATTTGAATCCGACCTGACGTTTTGGGATGGTACCAACATCAGTACGGCCAATTTGGACGACCAATATGCCTTAGATGGTCAATTTGTTACCCTTGGCCAAATTAGTGCCACTCAAGCCATTAGCCAAACGATCACCACCGCTAGTGAGGCTGGTCAGGTGACACTTAGTTTTTGGCATCGCTTATATACCAGTGACACTTCTACTAACGATTACATCAAAGTCAGTTTCATCCGGACAGATACGGGGGAAGAAATACTGAGTGATACTATCCCGGCTAGTGACGGTAATGTCACCGATTGGACGAAGTATACCTTGGACGCTAGTCAGATTGCAGGAGAAAATGTCACCATGCAAATAGCGGTGGTCAATGACGCCAGCGCTTTTACCTTTGTGGATGTCGATACCATTCGCTTGAAAGCAGAATCGTATGGTGAGTTAGTGGGTACAGTGGTAGGGGAATCTGGTACCAAGTTACGCAATGCCACAGTTACCCTGCGCACTGCCAAGAATAAAAAAATTTGGACAGGTACTACCAATCAGCAAGGTAAATTTACGGCTTTATTATTGCCTGGTAAAATCAACTCTTACCAAGTGATCATCAAGAAGTCTGGTAATACGGTCACGAGCCAGGCCACCATCGCTTGGGGCAAGCGTACTAAAAAAACATTTACTTTTTCAAAATTATAAACATGCGTCGCTGGTTACCATTACTGGCAATCCTTTTTTTACCCTGGAGTGCGGGGGCGGAGTATTGGGACAACATTGATTCCTATGATGTTAATTTGATTATTCAACGGGATGGTAGTGTTGATGTGACGGAAGTGATCACCTATGATTTTGGTACTGTGGCCGAGGCCCATGGCATTGAACGGTTTGTTCCAACACAATACACCAAGGGTTGGTTTAACGATAATATTAAACTCGCTTTACATAGTGTCACGGACGAGTTAGGCCAACCCTGGTCAGTGGATACTAGCCACGCTGGTCCGAATACCGTCTGGCGCATTGGTAGTGCTGCCACTACGGTGACTGGAGAACAAACGTATGTCATTGATTATACGGCCACCTGGGCAATGACGGATTACGATGATTATATTGAACTCTATTGGGATGCGATTGGTACGGAGTGGACGGTGCCGATGGATGTGGTGCACATTACAGTTACTGTGCCACCCGACAGCCAATTAAGTGACTACCCAATACTCTGTTATTACGGCAGTTACGGTGAAGATACTGAATGTAGTTTTGATCAGCTGAATAATATCTACACTGCAACTATCCATAATCTGAGCGCTTATAATGGTGCGACCGTATTAGTGGCTTTGACACCCCAGTCGGTGCAGTTACCAGGACCTGTGGCGCAGGCGTGGCATTGGTTGAGTGGTAACTGGTCATTATTACTGATTCCACTATGGTTACTGATCGGCCTAGCCTTGTGGTGGTTTGGTCGCCCCAAACGAGCCGATAAATCGTTGATTCCCATCTACGAAATTCCACAGGGCATCACGAATGCATCTCAAGCGGAATATTTGCTCACTGGCAAAGTAACTGACCGATCATTTACCGCCGAACTCATACAAGCTGCTATCCGCGGAGAAATCATCTTTAACTATGATGAGCAGAGTAAAACAGTCGCAACCCTAGAACGTACCGATAAAACATCGAGTGGCGACAAGCTGGCGGCTTTAATGCGTCCGTTAGTATTTGGTGATGACAAGATAATTGAGTTGAAAAAGAAAGTCGTGTACCGCCAAAGTTATCTGCTGGAGGCGGTTCGTTTAGCCAAGGAAATGTTGCAACAGTACGGCTGGATCGACACCTTTAAGCAAGTGATGGTTACTGGCATTGCGGCGTATGGGTTGATTGGCTTTATTGGTGGTGGGTTTTTGATCTCGTGGAGTAATTCTAATTTCATTGGTGGTCGCCATTTGATTGTCACGGGTGTCATGATGCTCGTTACTGGTGTAGGCATGCTTTTCATCCGAGGTCGAAAATTGCCGCTAAATGTAGCGGGGGCTAATCAGCAGCGCTTAGTGGAAGGCTTTAAATGGTTTTTACGGGTAACGGAACAAGAACGTTTGAAGTTTACCCAGGCGCCTAAGCTCACTCCCAAGTTGTTTGAGGATTTTTTACCCTATGCCATTGTCTTTGGGGTTGAAAAAGAGTGGGTCAAGCAGTTTGAGCATATTCTACAAGAGCCACCAACCTGGTTACATGGCACGACTAACATCATGCTGCTATCGGCCTTGTCATCTGTTGGCCATACCACCCAAGCTTTTAAAGTCCCGGCATCAGCCCGGGCAGGTGGTTCTGGTTACAGCGGTGGCGGTGGATTTTCCGGTGGCGGCTTTGGCGGCGGCGGGGGAGGACGTTGGTAAAGCCAAACAAAGTATATTATGCCTCGACAGATAAGGAGCACCTTTATCCTATAGCCCATAAGTTGTGCCAAAAAAAGAGACGTGGTATTATCCACGTAACGTTAGCTAACCATTCATAAAAGAGTTATGAAAAAAAATCATTCGTCGAAGTTCAGAGTGCTGCTGAGTATTTTTTTGGCTGTCACCTTTGTTATATTTGGTAATGGCGGTGTTCCTACCGTTCAGGCCGGGACAGATTCAGATCAAGATGGCATTTTAAATTCTGAAGATAACTTTCCAGATGATCATGATAATGATGGACAAGATGATCATGAAGATGTGGATGCCGATGCCGATGGATTTTCAGATTGTGTGGAGAAAGATTCTACTCAACATGATCATGATAATGATGGAGAGGAAGACGCCGATGACGTAGATGACGACAATGATGACATTCTAGATGTTGATGAAGATAACGGACAGGAATTTGACGAAGATAATGATGGAACGGATGATGAAAACGAAACTGCTGAAATTAGTTCAGATGAGGATCAAGATAGTGATGGGATAAAAGATATGGTGGAGAAAAAAGAATTCCGGAGAAATCATGATAATGATGGAAAAAAAGATGTTGATGACCTAGATGACGACAACGATGGAAAAAAAGATGCTAATGAAGACAAAACCGACCGTCACAATC
>CAZSXL010000022.1:0-11242 GCA_964611225.1 uncultured Gammaproteobacteria bacterium | reverse complement strand
GATTGTGAACACGCTGGTACCCTCACCTACCGCAGTGATGCGCAAAAGTTTTTAATTTTCGTCACAGATATTCATGAAGATGAACTAGGCAGTGGTGATACTACTGATAATGGGATTGGTTCCAGTGATGCCGAGGCTGCCGCCATCGCTGCCAATTTACCGGTGTATATTGTGTCTGATAGTAACTCTTATGACGAGTATACTGCCTTAGCCACGGCTACTGGTGGCGCTTCCTATAATTTTACCGACCCGGATGATGGCAGTACCTACAGCGATTGGGCAACAGATACTACCATCGTGGATGATTTGTTCGACGGTATCATTAGTAATATCGACATCTTTCAGTTTAGTACCGATATGGAGACCTACTCCTTAGGCCCCCTGACCATTACAGAAAAAGATGTCGATGAAACCGACGCCCAAATCTTAAGCGGTGGGGTAGAAACTTGGTTAGAATTTATTGGCTCTGATAACCATCCTTTCCAAATTGATAACGTCTCCTTGTTGCCGGTGTTAGAAGTGAACAAAGATTTAAACCCGATTGCTCGCAGCTGCCGCGCCTACCCAGAAAACAGTAGTCGCCAGTGTGTCTATGCCGAACCCACTGGTACCCAGTTTCAAGGTTGGAAAGGCTATTGTTTAGAAGCTGAATTTAGAGCTGCCATCGAAGCGGAAGAAGATAGCTCGGGTGGATTTACTGGAGCCTTCTCGCAGGTGGTTCGGTCAGTCAGCGAAAAACCAGCCCGTTGCATTACTTGGTGGCCGGTAGATATCTTAGACGGCGAAACGTCGCTTGTATCGCGCGACCCCGCTGGTTACACTGGCCGTTCCAGTGTCTACCACTGTTTGGTATCTAAAGGCTACGAGCATGCTGGTTTCTGTGAGGAGGATGACTATACCGACGATAGTGATGATTATACAAATCGCTATGGACAGGGTGTGGTGTGTACGGAAGATAGCACTTGTAGTGCTCTCGGCGGAACTTGTCTCCAAGGGGCAGCGTATACCTTACCCGATGATGGGTTTTGTACGGCTGATCTGTTTCTACCGTATGGGATAGCTTTTGGTCTTACCACTGAGGCGGCTTGTGACACTGCAGCAGCCGCTAACCCTAGTGATAATTACACTTGGTATTCAGAGTTTAATGACCTTGACCCTGCCGGTACAGATTATACCGAAGATACCACCGATCCCTATCTCGATGATTCCTATGTAGTGCGACCGCTCAAATGGGATATGCCTGACCCGATAGAAACCGCCTATATGGACGCCTATAATGGTTACTTATTTAGCGTGACGGATTACTACCATTCAGAAGAAGATGTTCCAGAAGATAATGAAGATATTGAGGGTTCTAGCGCTGTCTTGGATGGTCTCTTAGTTGGAATAAAGGCAGCAGCTGTATTTGGTTGTGGTAGTGCAGGTATTGCGACTGCTTTATTAAGTGGCAATCTAGTCACGATCACTGCATGTATTGGGGCAATTGTTGTTGCGAATGCTACAGCGCCACTCTATGCTGAAAACCATTCCTTAGAACGCGGTGTCATTATACGTCTACCGGCTAATGAAATGCTGCGTAATATTCATGCCAGTGAAATGGCCGGTATCTCGTTTAATCCCGGCAACGCTGGTAGCGGTTCAGATACTGAAGACGAGTATCAACTATGGGGGCAATTGAATGGTGGCGATGCTGGCGATGACTCAGATGTCACTACTTACGACCAAAGCGGTGCTACGGACGGTAATTCTGGCAATATCTGGCTGACCGATTTAAAGCAAGGCGCCATTTCATTTGTTGAAGTCACTGGTGTAGATGGTCAACTAGACACGGAAGCTGAGTCTAAAGGTAATTGTTACAGCTATAGGAGTGGTAGCGGTAATGTGGATAAAGTAGGGTTTGGCTGCCGGGTGTGGGGCTTGTGGGATAGTAACTTTCAATTGGACGATTATGATGGTTTACCAGAATTATCACGCGATGAGGCTGATCCGGATGATCCAGATGCTGAGGTTGACCCGACTGGTGGTTTAGATTTAGTCTACACCTGGGTGTGGGGTAACTTCGATTGGAGTGAAGGCGACCACGAGGGCAGTGAGCCGTGTAATAACGGTGGTACTGCTGAGAACGAAAAGAACTGGGTAGATTACGAAGGTGACCGTGTAGCCGATTGGGATGGCGACTGTAGAGAAGATTCCATCGCAGCGATCGCCGGTGGTAGTCTTTCAACTGAACCGGATTCGCGTAACCTGTGGGCTGATATCCAAGACAACCATTCAACTTTGTGGGAAGAGTTTTATGTGGACGATCCTACCGGTACAACGGTTCCAGATATTACCACCTTCACAGAAGATGATATTGGTGGTGACGGTGGCAGTGATCGTTCTGATATCTGGCCAGATGATGATCAGGGCTATGATTACACTGGCAATCATGATGGTGGTAATATCTTAAGTTTGTATGTTGACTTCAATGATGAGGGGTATATCCAGGCCGTGTATGTGATGGAATATGTGGCGGCGCATGGTACGGTGGATCGATCAGCCGTTGACTTTGACTTAGGCTTAATCGAAACCACCTTTGCTAACCGCATGCATCTAGATATCCAACTGCGTGAAAGTTGTGCCCTGGTATCTGAATCGGTTAGTGATAGTGGTGACCAATGGGCCTGGGCAGTACGCACCGCCGACGGTAGTACCTACAATATTAATGATGGTACCACCGATGCGTATGGTATTAGTGAAACTACCGATCCATATGGTTCGGTAACGCCCCAAGAGACTAATCCTTTAGAATGGGATTTTGTGGAACCAAGTTCAAGTGAAGAATTTGATTCCTACGATGCCTGGAGTAGATTAAATGCGCAACCCGCTTTTAGTGCCGCCCAAGACACCGCGTTTTCAAATGCCGGGCATCCGTTAACATGTTTAGGGGAGTGTGATGAGACGGTCTGTATTGGTAACCCTAGTATCTTAGGAGAAGCCTGTAGTGATGTCGGTGACTGTGAAGATTTAGGAGTCTGTATGGGTGTGGGTGACACGACCATCTCTAATGAAGGGCAAGGCACAGCTTACACCAGCTTAGACGACCAACTAGCTGGTGCCAGCCTGGATGCTTCTGGCCGGTTAAAACATGTCTTTGCCAACATTACCGATTTTTACACCTTGAACTTTTATAACAGCGTAACCGACGATACCATTTATAATGATGGCCCAACTACTGTCTACGCCGAAGCCAATGCTGCTGGTTATTGGGATGACAGTAGCGGTAATAACTTGTATGATGAGATGGAACCCTGCTACGGTGATGGTTCAACTCGTCCAGAAGGTTACGGTGATGATGAATACTGTGGTGTCTACCCATCGGTGGATACGATCACGATTGATGGTGACTTGGGCAGTAATAGTGGTGAAAAAACAATTAACAATGGCCAAACCGTGAATCTATCGTTTACCAGTAATGTGGATCCTGAACAAAAAGCTTTAAAACTGATCTATATTGATTGGGGTGATGAATCAGAACCCTGGTACGAAACTTGGGATGCCGATACTACTACGCACCACTACACCCATGCATACGCGTGTGGCACCAGTAATAGTGCCTACGACTCTGGTAATGCTTGGTGTGACTATAAACCAAAAATTACCTTAGTCGATAACTGGGATTGGTGCTCTGGTACCACTGCTGGCTACTGTAGCGATGACACCGCTGCTACCGAAGAAGCTTGTAGCTATATTAGTGGAGCCTCCTGGACAACTGACGCCACTGATCACCGTTATGCAGAAAACGATGGTGACGATGTGATGGCCAGTTGCCACTCTTATGAAGAAACGACATTAACCATACGCGTCGATGGAGGCAGTTAAACGCCTATTCTCTACAGTCAAACAGTACCGCTGGCGGTCACTGTTTGCCGTGGTGGCCATGGTGGTGATTGGGGTTGGGTTAGCGCAACCCACTCAGGCAATTTGGTGGGGTGATCCCATTGACAGTGTCGTAACACTAGTATCACTGGTTTTGTATTTCTTGCTCATTTATGTCATGGGTATTTTAGCAACCACTGCTTCGGATGTGTTGGTGTATACGGCGCAGTTGACTAACTTTACTGATTTAGCAATCATCGTCGAAGCTTGGTCGGTAGTGCGCGACTTGGCCAATATGTTCTTCATTGTTATTTTACTGGTGATTGCGTTTGGGACTTTATTTCGCTTAGAAGCCTACTCCTGGAAAAAGTTGTTGCCTAAGATGGTGCTAGCCGCTATCTTAATGAACTACTCCCGCGCCATCTGTGGTTTTATTGTGGATGCTTCCCAGGTGGTCATGCTTACCTTTGTGGCTGCCATTAAAGATGCTGCCTCGGTTGGATTAGCGGAGGCCTTCAATTTATCTAAATTGTTACAATTTGATACAGAACTGAAAGTAGATCCCAATGGGAATCCAAGTACGGCTCAATCACGTTTAGTCGCGATTGTAGCGGCTGGTTTCATGTTGGCTACCATGTTTACCGTACAATGTGTTTACATTGTGGTTTTAGTCGGTCGCTTGGTGATGATCTGGTTTTTAACGGTCTTATCCCCTTTGGCTTATGTCACCAAAGTGTTACCGGCTACAGAGCGGTATGCTAGCCAGTGGTGGGAAATGTTTGGGCGTTATGTGGTGGTTGGTCCAATGTGTATGTTCTTTTTGTGGCTAGCGATGTTTATTGCAGCTAAATCGGTGGCTGCTGGTGGCTCCGGTTTAGGTTCCATCGCCGCCAGTGCTGAGTTAACGATCGAACAAGACCAAACACTGCAAGTCATTGATGCCCAAGCGCTCGATCCAACCTTAATTTCTGGCTTTGTGATCGCCACCTTAATGTTAATGGCCGGCATGAAAATGGCGCTGGAAAACTCATCGGAGTTGGGGGAGTATACCGGTAAGGTAAGTAGTCTGGCCAAAGGGCTGACCGCCGTGGTAGGTATCACCGCTGGGGCAAAAGCCATTAGTTACTTAAATGATCGTCAGTTTTCAGCAACGGGTGTAGACTTGAACGCTGTGCGGGTTAAGGATCGCTGGAAACATGGGTTAGAGAAAAATAAAAAAGATCGCGTGATGGAAGGTGAATCGGTGGCCTCGCAGAAATATCGTGAAGGTTATTTATTAGCGGGTGTGACTGGCGCTGGCGACCAGGTAGCCGAGTTGGGTCCAAAACCGGAACAATTACGCGGTGGTTTAGTCGGCAACATTCCACTATTACGTAATTGGAAGGGAGCCAGACAATCTTGGTTTGGTGGAAAACAGGGAGCATTTGAAAAAGCGATGGATCAAGAGCAAACTCTGAAGAAGGAATCGGTAAAGACTGAAGGAGAGATTGACACATTAAAAAAAGACAGTAACTTAACCACGGTTGAAGATTTCAATAAGGAGTTAGCTAATCGGTCGGCTGGCGGTAATGATGTATTAGATGCTAGTAACGACGCTCAACGTGCTATCCTAGAACAGTACCAGCAAGCGCTCAAAGAGATAGCTGGTGATCCTAGCCTCACTGAAGCTGAACGCAAGCAGGCGTCCAAGGCGGCTAGTGGGATGCAAAAGGCGATCAGTAGTAAAAGCGGGACCATTAATCTTAATGGGCCAGCCTTTAAAGGTGCTGGCGGTGCTGAATTTAATGATCTAATAGCTAGTACAAAAGCCAAGGCTAAAGCGAATGCAGATGAGTTGACCAAAGATGACGCCTTTAATAAGCGCACCAAAAACGGTACGCTGAACAATAAAGATGATATCAACAACGCCCTGATGCAAAATGCTGACTATGCGAAATTGATGAAGAGACAAGAGCAGCTGCTTGGTGCCCAAAACGCGGATGGTGATCGGCCAACTGAAGGTGGCGAGTTGGGAGCAGTTAAAAAGAACCGTGAACAGCTTGGTTCGTTGATGGGTTCTGGTGGCGAGTTGAAATTGCGTAAGTTAATTGATGAAGCGGCTGGCTCAATTACTTCTGAAGATACCGCCGAGTTGTGTGATGGGTTTAAAGATGCCATGCACAAAGGCAGTGGCTTTGGTCCAGAGGCGTTAGCCTATTTTGATCGTCTAGCCGCTACCAATAATGTGAATGATTTACTGTCTGATCCAGCCATCCTGGAGATGCTACAAAAAATTGATCCATCGATTGGTGATAATGCCTATAGCATGGAAGGTATGCAGGCGCTGGAGAAATTGATGATCAAGCAATTTAAACTGCCACAGCAAGCTGTGCGGTCTACCATGCACCGTGGGTTTCAGCACATGAAAAAGGCTGGCAATACCTTTATGTCTGAACAGACGGAGGTAAAAAATGGTCAGTATACCTGGCGCTCCCCAGAAGACTGGCAGAATGTCGCTTTAATTGAAAGTCGTAAACGGAACACTAAAAATCAGCTATCGAGTGCTACCCGTTTACAGTTAGGGGATGGCAAAAAGTACTACAAACAACAAGACTTCACCTTAAAGAACCTGGGTAGTTTAGTCTCCACTTCACTCAATACCGACAAAAGTTTGACCTTGAATCCTGATATTGTGCGTCACTTATCAACTGACTCCAAACGTTACGTGGTCATGCGCAATGAAATCATCAAAACAGTGAAAGATACAAAATTACGTAAAGAAGCGCTCAAGGCCTTTAATGATGCTATTCGTAAAGGCGGCGTTGATTTAGCTAGTAGTGCGGATGATGATAAACTGTTGAATATGACAGATAAAGTCTACTAATAACTATGTTTGACCCTGCTAACCCCATCCGCAATCCCCAATACCAAGATCTCGCGCAACCGGTGGCGGTGGCGGCGCAGTTGGAGTATATGCAGCAATCGGTACTTACCGAGCGTACCTATGAAGCTTTGTTATCGAGTAAATTTGTCCGGCAGTGGTTGCAAACCCATCCTGAATATCTCTTGAATACCGAGCCACTCTATGAACAGTTGCGTACGGTCTTGGTAGACAACACTTGGATGGCCTTGAACATGTTGAAAGATGAAGCGGTCGTGGCCGATTTATTCGATAAACAGTTACTAGCTGTCTTTACCCTGGCTGAACGGTATGCGTTTGAGTATCCAACAGACGATTTAGTGCAACGGGTATTGTTAGATGGCATGCGTGGTTACTTATTGAATTACATGTTGTTTGAAGATCGTGACCGCATCAAACACCACCTGATGACTGTGTTAGAATCCAGTCATACCGTACTCACCTCCGCCCCATTTTATTTAGAGATCAAGCAGTCACCGCCGACCTTGCAAAACTGGTTCACAGTCTATAAAAAATATATGGGTCCAGCGATCGAATCAACTGATCGGCGCAATAAATTTCTCAAGATCAGTGATAACGGAGCGGTCTTGAATGATGCTGAGCGGCAGCGCCTAGAGTGCATCTTTCTATTGTATTACCGTTTCAGTTTATCATCGCTGAATCCGTTGGGAATGGAAGAAGAAGTTAGCTATACAGATGGTGAAGAAAGTGGTATATTTTTGTATGGTGAACAATTTGCTCATGATACAAAAACTGTGAAAACAATCCGTGAACTGGTTGATAGTGCCAATCCCAACGCCAACGATCAAGTTGTCTTGCGCCCTCCGGTCAGCAGCGTCTCTTCTAAATTCAATCCTAATTATGTTGTGCCAGGCCCAGATGTGCAGGCCACTAAAGGTCCGGATCACTTTACCGACAGCGATGAAACCGAAATTCAACGCCATGCCGAAGGTGTCAGTGGTCTAGCCAAGCCAACCAAATCAGACGCCGATTATCTACAAGTTGCTTCGGATATCAAACAATCTGTGGCACTATCGTTTGCAACTCCAGAACAAGATAAGCGTTTTACCGATTTGATCGTCTCGGTGTTGCGTGGTTTGCGCGATACGATGGAATTAAAAGAGTATTTAGTGGATTTATCTTTTCCAACCAGTGATGCCGATGCGGTGGTAGCGGCTGTCAATCAACAACTGGTCACTGCTCCAAACGCTGCCTCTGATCGTCGTGCCGGCAAAGTGCCAGCTCCCAAACTGGCTGGTAAACCTACTTTGGCACAGATTACGAAGATTACAGATCTCTCCCCGGCCTCCGGCCACCCCTCTCTTGCAAGAGAGGGGACCTCCCCGGCTTTCAGCCCCCCCTCCCTTGTAAGGGAGGGGACGGGGGAGAGATCTGAGCTTGCTAAAACCTTCCTCCCAAAACTGCGCCGGTCGCGCACTCAGAAACGCCAAATCATCGATGATGTACGCTTACAGCCTTCGATGGTAATGGGTCCAATCGACGAGTTGCGCGCTATGGACACGCTAGAGTTCCGGCGGTTATCACCTGACCCTAACCAAGCCGCTGCCCGCTTACGCGATAAAGTGGAATTATTGTCGGAAGAATCCATTGTCAAACAAGCCCAGGGAGTAGACGCCTTTAAACAGTCACCGTTGAATATGTTGTACCTCGCCTTAGGTAATGAGTCGATCGCCAGCGGTAAAGAGGTCACCGCCATCATTGCCGAACACGACGCCACCGGGACGCCGTCGTTATCGGTGGCCGAATTTAATGCCATTGCGGATCTTAATAGACGTTTGCGTTTTTAATCATTCTTTTTTAGGCATGCAATTTGTTGTTCCACAATTTATTGAAGTAGAATCTAAAGTCATTGGACCTATTTCTGTGCGCCAGTTTATCATTTTGCTATTTTCGGCTGGTATTGTCTTTATCTGGTACTCCATTTTTAGCACTGTTATTTTTGTGATTCTGGGTTTAATTACCTTAGCCATCGGTGGCGTCTTTGCTTTTGCCAAAGTGAATAGTCAACCGTTTCATGCCTTTGCCTTAAGTCTGATTCAAACCCTGCAACGACCACGCTTGTCGTTATGGCACCGCGAAATTAACCAACAAGTGATCGTGAAGATGACACGTAAAGACCGCAAAGATAAATCCAATAAAAAGCTAGAGTTTGCACCTAAACCAGATGTCTCCCAAGCGCATTTGGCCGAGTTATCGTTGATTGCCGATACCAGTGGCCAATATTCACCAGAAGATTTAGAGCGGCTGCGCCAAGAACAAACTGCGGCCCCAATCAAACAACCAGTTAAACAACCTGATCCGACTAAGAAACCCTAACCACACTGGTACACCCATGGCTGCACCGAGCAAAAAAAAACCATCTGCCCCCTCCACCCAGAAAAGTTTGTATATTTCCGAAATCAAACAGGATGTAGTGGTGCTTAAAGATGGCACCTTGCGTAGTGTGTTAGAAGTATCGTCGATTAACTTTGCCTTAAAAAGTGAAGACGAACAGCAAGCCATTATTCAAGGCTATGTTGGGTTTTTAAATGTGCTGGATTTTGAACTACAAATCGTAATTCAATCCCGCAAATTAGATATTCGCAATTATTTGACTTCACTCGAAGCCATGGCTAAACAACAAACCAATGAACTATTGCGCATGCAAACGTTGGAGTATCGTCAGTATATTGAGGAATTAGTGACTTTGTCGGAGATCATGGAGAAGCGGTTTTTAGTGATTGTACCGTATTCGCCCTTTAGTAAAAAACGTAAAAATTGGTTTTCACGCGCCCAAGAAGTACTGTTACCAGCGCGGATTATTAAACTGGCGGATGCTAAATTTGCCAAGTACTTAAAAGAGTTAGATCGGCGTGTTAGTATTGCGGCTGGTGGCTTAACTTCCATTGGCTTACAAGTCACCCAGCTCGATACCCAACACTTAATCGAACTGTATTACCAGTTGTATAACCCCACCCGTGGCAGTAACCGTCAAATGCCCCCGTTAGGAAAGTTAAAGATTGAACCGGTTTAATATCCCTGTCCATGATTGATTTAAAACAAGCGGCTGCCCAAGCCCAGAAGACCACCACTGCCTCCCCCTTAAAGCCCAAAAGCAAAGCGGAGCTTGGCTTAGAGCGGCAACATCGGCAAGAAGAGACCATGGCAGCCCGGGAGTTGTTGGAAGCGGCCAAAGCCTATGAGCAAGGTGTCCGGTCGATTCTCGATTTAATTGCCCCAGCGGCTTTTCAAGTGAAACCCAGGATGATCGACTTAGGTGGTCGGTTTGCCTCCTCCATGTTTGTGGTCACGTATCCACGTTATATTGCCGTGGGTTGGTTTGCTCCGATTGTCACCATGAATGTGCCCTTGGATGTGGCGATGTATTTTTACCCGGTAAAAGCAGCCATCATCTTAAAACAGTTAAAGAAAAAAGTTGGTTCGTTAGAAGCAGAGTTGGTCTCGGATGCCGAAAAAGGAGCGCCCCGTGATCCGGTCAAAGAAACTGCCTTGAAGGATATTGAACAGTTGCGCGATAGTTTAACCCAGGGGACGGAAAAGTTCTTTCAATTTGCATTATATGTCACTGTGTATGCCGATAGCGAAAAAGACTTGGAAGATTTAATGGACAAACTGGATTCTGAATTTGGTTCTAAATTGGTCATCGCTAAGCGGGTGTTCTACCAAGCCGAACAAGGCTTTAATTCCACCATGCCACTAGCTAATGATGAAATGCAGGTCTATTTCAACATGAATTCTTCGCCCTGCGCCTCGTCGTTTCCGTTCATTTCGGCCGAACTAAGCAGTGATAACGGTATTTTATATGGTATTAACCGCCACAATAACAGTTTAATTCTGTTTGATCGCTTCCAATTACAAAATGCTAACGCCGTCGTGTTTGCTACTTCTGGTGCCGGTAAAAGTTTCACGGTTAAATTAGAAGTGTTACGCAGTTTGATGATGGGCACCGATGTGATTATTATTGACCCAGAAAACGAGTATAAGTTTTTGTCTGATTCCGTGGGTGGCACCTTTATTAATATTTCCCTAAATTCTGACGCCAAAATTAACCCATTCGATTTACCACGCCCGGTGGGTGGGGCCGATCGTCCGGCAGACATTATCCGGTCAGCGGTCATTACCATCAAAGGGTTGTTGCGGATTATGTTAGGTAAAATTACTGCCGCGGAAGACTCGATTTTGGATCGTGCCCTAATTGAAACCTACGCCAAAAAAGATATTACCGCCGATGCTGATCTATCTAAAATTGAGCCGCCAATCTTGAAAGATTTTGAGTCGATTCTAGAGGGCTTTGAAGGTAGTCACGATTTAGTGCTGCGTCTGAAAAAATATACCGAGGGTACCTTTGCTGGTTTGTTTGAAAGCCCAACTAATATCGACATGAATAATCAGTTGGTGGTGTTTTCGGTGCGCGATTTAGAAGATGAGTTACGTCCGATTGGTGTCTACACGGTAGTGAACTAC
>CAZSXL010000021.1:0-11375 GCA_964611225.1 uncultured Gammaproteobacteria bacterium | reverse complement strand
CCGCGTGGTGAGTGACGAGATCAACGATGCTCGCCTGTTGGCTGCCATCGAAAAAGCACGGGCGCACGATCTGCTCGTGGCCTAAATCAAGGAGGAGACTACAACCCGGTCGATGCAGCAATGTGTCCCGGGTTCGTCTTTTTTTATATTAACCCCCTTCCCGCCTCTCACTTTGTTCGAGTCACCCTTCCCCACCTGGGGCAGGGGTTATATTTATACTGCTCTATTTAGAAAAAATTCCTCTCCCAAGTGGGAGAGGATGTCCTGAATCTGATGAAGGACAGGAGAGGGGTTATTCTTGCCTAGTATTGGGAAGAACATCATTCAACGCTAATAACACCCAAAACACCACCGATAGATCATTTTTAAAATACGGCACATCCACTAAACCATACATTAACATCGCCACCATCCCGGCCATCAACACCAGATGATGTCGATACTTTTTCCCTTGTAAGCCACGCTTAAAAAATCGTGTCAGTACACAGACTAACCACACCACACCGGCTAAACCCAGTTCAACCCAAAAATCAAGTAGAATATTATGTGGATACAGTAGCAGTTCAACATGACGATCTAACTTGTACTCTGGATAGACATTAGGAAAATTCGCTAAGCCGGCTCCAAAAATGGGACGGTCTCGGAGTAAGTTCATGGTACCTTCCCACAAGGCTAAACGCACTTCACCGGAACTATCCTGTAACAGGATCACTGTTTTCACAGGCGGCAGTAATAGGGCAATGGCAAACACCAATACACTGATACTAATCACCACGGTGCGGTGGCGGGTAAACAGTAAGGTGAAGCCCAGAGCAGCAATTACTGCTACGACGGCGCCATCACTGTGTGACAAGCCGATGGCCAACGTACCCACCAGAGCAACAATCAAGAAAAATACTTTTTGGCGCTGTTCATGAACCAGCCAAGCTAAACTCATCGCCACAATCGGTGCTGCCAGTAGACCAACTGCATTAGGATATTCAAAAATACTAGTGACGCGCACATCAATCCCACCGACATTCCAGGGGGCGGGGATACCATAACCCGTCAGCCATTGCAGTACCGCCACACTACCAATGAACAATAAACACGAACCTAACGCTTGCAGGACGTGCTGCAGTTGTGGCCGGATAGTCTGTATCATTGCGCCTACCAAGATCGGAGCCAGGAGATAGCTTTTGTAAACGCCTAAGGCATCTAATTTAGCATCCGAGACGACTATTGCCACCAGGCCGATCAACAAGAACGTGATCGCCATCATCCGGTACGTTGGGCTCACCCGCAGGCCGCGATAATAAATAACACAATGCAAGAAGCCACAACCAATCAAGATATCGAGCAGATTCAGCGGTATGCCAAAGATGGTAAACCGAATTAAATAAGTCGGCAGCAATACTAAGATCGCTAGTAACCACCGCTCCGAAACATTTAGTTTATTGGTAATCGCCATGCAAAATAATATTTTGAATACTGACCATCAGCCCAATGGTAAACCAGATATGCATGATATAGAGAACAGAAAAGGTATTGTATTGCACCAGGATGCCAGTCATAGCTGCCAGCAGTGCAATCAGAACAGCCCGCAAGAATGGATTGGTCGTTTTACGGATCGCCTTCCACGACCGCACATACAGCATCACCACCATCACCAGAATGCAGGTTAAGCCGAGGATACCGGTTTCGGCCAGCAGTTCAATGTATTCATTATTCACAATCTTATAACCTTCACTGGGCGTGATCAGCGGATGGTTAGCGGCGTACGGACCAAAGCTGCCGGGGCCGATCCCGATCCAGGGGTGTTGTAACCAAATGCGTTCAGCAATGGTATAGGTTTCTACCCGTTCTTCAAAAGAAGCTCCACCAAAGATGTTGGTTACATGGGTGGTATAGGTTTCTAGTTGTTCAGTCAGGTTAAGAAACCGATAAGCTACTCCTCCAGAGATGGCTAAACATAACACGATCGGAATCAGAATACGTGGTCGTAGGAGTTGCTTGATGTACACCAGTGCCAATATGCCCAGTGTAGCGGCGAGCGCAATGTAACCACCCCGTGATACCGTCAGAATAAAATTAACGCCACCCAGCAACACTAGTAAAAGTAACCACAGTGGCTTGAAGCGACTACTACGACTTAGCCATAAACCAACGGTAATACTTAAAGGCAGTAAAAGATAATTAGCAAAGTAGAGTGGCTCTAGGGCAGTGGATTGAATCCGTGGAAATCCGAGAATATCTTTGGTGTATTGTGGTCGTAAACCAGTTAAGCTGGTGGGTAAGCCCACAATGTCACCAAGGAATTGGTAAATCCCAAACAGACACACCACCCCCATGCTGATCAGTAAAATACTAACTAACTTTTCGACCTGATTGGTATGGCGAATAATGCTGGGCAAGATGACCGAGACACCAATGGTGAACAGAATAAAGATAGTCACCAACACAGAGCGTTCCAAGTTAGGCGCGTTCGTCACCGCTAAACAAGCCACCGCGACAAACCCAGCTAGTGGTAACAGCAATGGGTAAGGGCGGAATTTGAACGATCCTAGCCACAAGCCGCGTACACACCAGGCGGTTATGGTTAGAATCGCCACCACTTGGCTAATGCGAATCGTCACACCCATCAGATCAATCGAGCCAATGCGCTCAAAGGGCAGAAAAAAAGTGAGCAGGTACATGCCGGCTACCGGATTAAAGGCAATGACCATAGCGCAGGCTAAGCCAATCAAGCCGGCAAACAGATACTGCGAACCAAACCAGGCACCGGCCATGCCCAGTGCGATTGCAGCGCTGGCATACAGGCACCACCAACCCCAGTGTGTTTTCGTTAGGTCTTTAATTGGAGCTAAAAAGCGTATCATAATCTGTTACCATCCGATCAACTTGAAATAATTCTAACACACGTTGGCGGCCAGCGCTGGCTTTTTGTAAGGCTTGGTCATAGTGTTGGTAGACATCTATTAAAGCGGTTGCAATGGCAGCTGGTGTATGTGGTGGTACCGACCAGCCAAATTGATTCACAATTTCTGTCAGACCACCAGTAGTGGTAGCAATCACTGGTTTAACGCTCGCCAATGCTTCTACCAGTACAATTCCAAAAGTTTCACGACGAGTAGATGGCAATACCAGCACATCACACTGTTTTAGGACGGCTGGGATATTCTTACTGAAACCACTAAAGGTAACGCATTCCGTGAGACTCAACTGGTGGGTGAGTTTTTCTAAAGTTGGACGTAGGGTACCTTCACCAACAATGTTCAACTGAATGTGCGGTACTTGCAGTCTAACAATCTGCAGCGCTTGCAGTAAATCATCAATTCCTTTTTCACTCGCTAAGCGTCCAACAAACAACACTCGAAAATGCTGCGCCAGATCTTCTGCCCGTGATGGTGAAGGGCTGAATTTACTTACATCTACCGCGTTATAAATAATGTGAACTTGTTCAGCTGGCACACCCAGTTTCACCAATTGATCTTGTACAGCCGCTACTACGGTTACTACGGTAGCCAACCGTGACCACAGTATATAAGGGAGCCGCAGTGGACTAGCGAATAGCCAGCGTTCAATTTGCAAATGTTCCATCCAAATGACGCGCATACCTAACAGGCGAGCGAACGGTGTCAGCAACACTTTTTCGGTGAGTGATAAACAGAACACAGTGTCAATCTGGTAACGCATTTTATAGCGTAGCAACCAACCCAGTAGATTAACCAGGATGGCGGGCCAAGTAAACAGAAAGAGTACCAGAGCGCCCAGTGTTACTGGTTCGGTACCAGCCCAGATGGTTTGATGTGCCCACCCTCGTTTTTTAAACTCTGGTAATAGTACCTGACAAGTGGAGAGCAAAAAAAATCTATGTTTCTCACCAAGCCGCTCAACTAAGGTCAAGGTATGCTGTTCACCACCACCATAGGTAGAAGAGTATGGAAACTTCAGAATCAGGATGTTAGCCATGTTTCAACACAGTTTTAAGTTCATCTGCCGTAATTCCTTTTACTGCTAGTAGAACCACGGCGTACAATGACGCACCCAGCACCATTACTATCAGGAGTGGCCAGGATTGCATCCAATAGACGCCGACACCCATGATGCCGGCTGCCAAGGTAATGCGTAACAAGCCAGCCAATGATGGTAGCACTTTAGTGGCACGGTAAATGACAGCTATGGCAATCAACATCATGGCGGTTTCTGAATAGACCGTTACCCAAGCCGCTCCAAAATACGAGTACTGCGGAATGAACCACAAGTACCCAGTTAAAGCCGTGACGGCCACAAAGGCATAACCAGCAATGATCGTGCGCTGCTTATTGATGGCCACGACGACATACCCAGTCAGCGTGCCAATAAAGATAGCAGCTACCGCAAAAATCAAAATGCGAAATAAGTGACCCAACACGGTTGGATCACTGGTGTAATTATCCCCAGCGATCAGTAGCATCAAGGGTTGCGCCAGTAGCCAGCCACCGACAATCATCGGTGCTGCCATGATCCACAGTAAGTTGATCGACCGTTGGTATAACTTAGCAAAGCCGGCTTGATCGTGTTGTTCATATTGCAGGCTAAACACGGGCATGATCAACCCAACGATCATCACCGGTAAGCTAATCAGGACTTCTAACATTTTATACGGTACGCCGTAAATACCAACCGTTGTCTGTGAATGGTAGATACTTAAAATAATGGTGTCGGATTTAAAGTAGATTAGGTTTAATGCAATCGCAATCGCAATCGGCCAACTTTCCCGCATGATCCGTTTCCAGACGGGTAGCTCAAAGGCGGCATGTAAGCGCGTGTACCGACGGCTAGCGAGCCACAAGATCAACGTCTGTACGCCACCGGCTAACACAATAGCGGCTAGTATAGATAGTAGGCCAGCCTGGAAGAGATAGATCACGGATACGGTTGAGCCAAATAAAGTCACCTTACTCATCACTTCGGCGATCGCTACCCAGCCCATGGCGCGATGTTGTTGAAAGATCGCCTGAAACAATTGGTTCATGGTAATAAAAAAGAAGTTGGCAGCTACCACCACCACGCCCCACTGCACGATTAACGGATACTGGGGAATGAACCACACCGTGGCGATAGCGACCGCCAAGAAAATGGTAGCCGTAACGATCCGCAATGTAAATATATTATCTTGTAACCGACCGGTTTTATTTTCTACACTATTAATATGTTTCAGTAAGACCACATACAAACCAAGATCCATAATGATCCCGAATAGTTGCAGATAGGAAATAGTGGTGTTGAAGTTACCGTAACGTTCATCACCTAAGTAACGAAACATCATCAGGGCGACAAAAAATCCTAAAGCCGTGCCGATGATTTTTCCGCTAAACTGTAGGGCTGTATTGTGTGCTACTTGGCGCAGTAACGACATAAATCAAGCCCAGACTATACAACGAATGATTGACTTAGTCAAGATTTCATGGTATATTGTTATCCCATGAAATATGTACTAGCAGCAGTCACCATCATCCTCGGTGCTGTAGTTGTACAACCAGCTCAGGCTGGTGTTGAGCGTCCAAAAATTAGAGTCGGCTTGTACGAAACCACTGATCCCATCACTGTGGTTGCTTCAGGTAACAGTATTGTGCGCACAGCTAGCGGCACCGCGTTGCATGCGTTACCAAAAGACACAGTAGCTACAATTAGTTATGACAGTAGCACAGCACTGTATAGTGTAGTGCTTGGTGATTGGTCGACTACCTCTACCGAAGCGATCAAGGTAGATCCGAAGAAGAAAAATAAAATCGTTACCATTACTAGTTATAGCAATCCACCCGCCTGGAATACGGAGTTAAATGATAATACTTTCTACGGCAGTGTGGAGTTGAATGCTGGTTGGGTGGTGAACGAACTAGGGATTGAGAACTATGTGAGGGGAGTTTCTGAAGCTGGTAATGATAACGAGCCGGCTTATTTGAAAGCTTTATATACGGCGGCGCGCACCTATGTCTATTTTCACTACCTGTATCCAACTAAACATGCTGGAGAGCCGTACTTAGTAGATGCGACAGCCAACGATCAAGTTTATCGGGGGTATGGTTTTACGAGTCGGGCACCAAACATCGTAGCCGCGGTGGATGCAACCGCTGGCCAAGTGATCACGTATGAAGATGCAGTTGTAGTGACTCCGTATTTTTCGCAAAGTGATGGCCGGACCCGCGCCTGGAGCGAAGTGTGGGGTGGGGATTATGCTTATTTACAATCGGTGGACGACCCAGGTTGTGCGGGTGATACCTTATTGGGTCATGGTGTGGGCATGAGTGCTGCCGGCGCCCGTTATTTTGCGAATGAAGAATACTGGCATTGGCGCGAAATTTTGCAGTACTATTATCAGGGAGTGGAGTTGGAAACTATTTGGTGAGACTTTTCCTTGTCTTTCTCCATCTTCTAGTTACACTCTAAACCTTCTCCGCCATGCGGGCACCTCCTCCTTATCAGGAGAAGGCGAATGTAAAGATCGCCCTACCCCTAAAAGGGGAGGGTGCCACGAAGTGGCGGGTGGGGTTTAGGAGTCAGGTAATCAACATCGCGTCCCCGAAACTAAAGAAGCGATAACGTTCTTTAATTGCTGCGGCATACGCTTGCTTGATGAGATCTGTGCCAGCTAGTGCGCTGACTAACATCAGTAAACTAGTTTTAGGTAAGTGGAAATTAGTGATGAGTGCATCCACAGTGTTAAAGGTATATCCAGGATAGATAAAAATATTCACCCAACCCTCACCGGTTTTACCATGAAACGCTTCCAGGGTACGACAGGAAGTTGTGCCAACAGCAATGACCTTGTGGTTAGTAGTTTTGGCTTGGGCAATGGCAGCAGCCGTGGCTGGTGGTAGTACGGCATACTCTGCATGCATCTGGTGTTGAGTAATGTCTTCGGTTTTAACACTCGCAAAGGTGCCTAAACCCACATGCAACATCACCGGCACAATAATGACACCTTTGTCTTTAAGCGTTTGTAATAATTCTGGAGTGAAATGTAAACCGGCAGTGGGTGCGGCTACGGAGCCAGCTTCTTGAGCGTAAACAGTTTGATAACGTTCCTGCAATTCTGCTTGGGGTTGCTGTGTTTTAATATAAGGTGGCAATGGCACTTCGCCATAAGCGGTAATATCTAAGGTGTTAAAGCTAACCTCCCACATTTCGTCGACCGGTTGCACGATGGTGGCAGTAATCTCGTCCTGAATCTGAATAATCATCCCTGGTTGTACAGAACCTTTCACTAAACACTGCCAGCGCTGGGTGTTTAATGGAGTCAGTAAAAAGATTTCGATCTTACCACCCGTTGGTTTGGTGCCATGTAACCGTGCCTTAATGACCTTGGAGGTATTGATCACTAGCACATCGCCCGACTGCACATAGTCACCAATCTGGAAAAAATGTGTGTGCTCGAGTTGTTGGGTGTTGGGATGCACCACTAACAACCGTGACTGGTCGCGCACGGCCAGAGGAGTTTGCGCAATCAGTTCGGGTGGGAGAGTATAGTCGAAGTCACTTAACTTCTGCGGGTACCGTGGGGGTTGGTTTGGGGACTGGAGCGACATAGTTAGACTCACGTTTGCTGGCAGCATCATTAGCACGTACGACTAACCGAGCCACTTCTTCTGGGTGTGGTACTTGCAGAAAGGCGAAGCGTTGTTGTTCGGCCGCGGTTTGGATGTAGACGTTACCATAATCAAATAAAGTTTGAATTTTACCATGGACTTCTGAAGTGACATCTTGCACTTTCGCAATGTTTAATTCAGAAATGGTGCGATCAAACAAACCTTGCTGTTCAATATTCACAATCCGTTCATCGGTCAGTACCCAGACATCTAAGTGGTAATCCACAAAGGCGTGGTAAAAGGTGAGCCAAGCCACCATATAATACAGTCCGGTAATCAATACTCCAAGCACATACCACAAGCCGTCCGTGGGTGGTGTCCAGCCCAGCCCATACAAGAAAAAAATCAAGACACCGATGGGCAGCAGGTTAAGGGCGAGGACCTGACAGACCGCTGGTACAAACGAGAACCAGTGGCGGCGCAACATCAGCATGACATGCTCCTCATTGCGTTGGCCGGGAAATTGTTGTGGTACGGGATTACTCATAGTTTGTCCATCAAGCTATCAAACGGTAGGCTATCAAATACTTGACCACTCTCTAACCAAGGTATTTGGTATAAGAAGATGACGGCAAAGATATTCACAATCAGCAGCACGCAGCCGGTGATGGTGGTAGCGAGTAAAGCAGTGAAATCGAAAAAACCAAAGCGGCGCAGGTGGTACAGGTTAAACGCAAAAAACAAGATCGCGATCACTAAGGCAATAAGGTAAATGATGCCAAAAATGTAATAAGGAATAGCCACGTCTGTAGTATAGGTTAGAGCAAGCGGGTCTGCAAATCGTCCGGTGGCACTTTACCTAAGTGGTGGTAGGCCGCTGGAGTAGCGACCCGGCCACGTGGTGTTCGCGCCAAAAAACCGAGTTGCAATAAAAACGGTTCATAGACCGTTTCTAAGGTATCAATATCTTCGCCAATGGTTGCGGCAATGGTTTGAATACCCACTGGGCCACCTTGAAACTGATCCATAATGGTTTGTAAAATTTTACGATCCACGGCATCCAGACCAAGCGGATCAATCTCCAACATATCCAGTGCGGCAGTGGCAATGGGTTGCGTCACGGCGGTAGCGGGATGGTTTACTTGGGCAAAGTCGCGTACTCGTTTTAATAGGCGGTTGGCAATCCGGGGTGTACTGCGTGCCCGACTAGCCACTAACTGCACAGCTTCTGGATGCATGTTTACATCTAATACCTTCGCCGACCGTTGGATGATTTCGGCCATCTCATTGGGTTCGTAAAAAGCCAATTTGTAATGTGCTCCAAAGCGGTCGCGTAGTGGTGCGGATAACAAGCTAATGCGGGTAGTGGCACCAATGACCGTAAATTTTGGTAAATCCAGGCGTAAGGTTCTGGCGGCCGGACCCTTACCAATTACTACATCTAAAGCATAATCTTCCATCGCCGGATATAAGACTTCTTCAATGATCTTGTGCAGCCGGTGGATTTCATCAATAAATAAAATGTCGCCTTCGCCGAGGTTAGTCAGAATGGCCGCCAGGTCGCCAGCGCGTTCAATAGCTGGGCCACTGGTCACGCGAATATTCACCCCCATCTCTTTGGCAATAATATGCGCCAAGGTAGTTTTACCTAAACCTGGGCCACCATGCAGTAACACATGTTCAATCGGCTCATTGCGTTGTTTGGCGGCTTGGAGAAAAATCTGCAAGTTGGCTTTAATTTGTTGTTGGCCAATGTACTCGGCCAATGTAGTTGGGCGCAGCGATACCTCCACAACTGATTCCTCAGTGTTCTGGACAGGACTAATGACGCGGTCTTCGCCGGTCGTCATAAATTATTTTTTGGCTTTAGCTTTAAAGCGTTTGACGCGGATCAAACCACCCACCGGGATGACTTCAACGCCACGTTTTTCAATTTCATCTAAGAGGATGTTCATGCCAATGGAATCAGAAGAAATGTGTCCAGCAATCACCACGTTCATATGATGCTGTTCAGCAATTTTACGATGCTCTTCCCGCATGTGCATACCAATGACGGTACCGACACCGGCGCGTGATAACTGTTCGAACATTTCTTTAGCACCATTCGTGCCGCCAGTCATTTCGGTCGCGGCAATACGGCCACAACGGCGTTTCAGGCCACCGACATATAAACAAGGGCCAGATTTTTGTTGCTTAGCAATTTGGTATTCTGGAATCGTCAGCAACAGATCCATCACATCACCGACATAATATAAGGACGATTTATGTTTCTTAATCAAGTCAGCAAAAAACGTAGCCACTAGGTTATCCGTAAAGGTGTGTGTGGACATATAAGCGATCTTGAGTAGGCGCGCTATATCTACAGCTTTATGATCGTTGATGGGTAAGACACCACGGTTCACTTCCGCAATTCTGGCATCTAATAAGTTTTCAGCCACGTGTATTGGCACGCCAGCTTGATGCATGATTTCTACCTGTACGCCCATCACAGCTGGTAAGTCTGCTAAAGCGATCCCTTCTGGATGATGACCCATCACTAAATCGATACCACCTAGACGATCGGCTAAGAGTAATTCCGCTTCATCAGCATCGATCCCAGCAAACATTCGTTTGACCGGTTTGCTAGTGGCGGGGGCATACAGGATGCGACTATCAGAGTAGGGATTAGTGAAGTATTCTTTATCGAAATACTTTTTTTCACCAGCTGGTAGTTTTTCGTAATCGGCTTTGTAGCGACGCAGTTCGTCGCGCACCACGGTTTTACCGCGTGGGTCGGAATCGATAGCGAGTTTTACTCCTAAGTCGTAAATGGATTGAACGGTCATCATAAGGTTAATTTTGAAAGCAGTTAACTTGCGTATAATATAAGGAAAAAAGGTATGTGTCCAGGGGATCGTGCGGTATGTATTCCTGCACGACCCCCTGGTTCCTCCAGCCTTGGACAGAGCAGTGCTCTATCCCTACTTCACCGGTGTGGCACCCGTGCCTCGTAGACGCCGGCTCGCACCCAGCGGTTCATGTCCGCGCTGTAGCTGCGCTTGGCCAGGCGCCGGAAAGCACGCAGGGCGAGCGTGGTGAGAGACGGGAAGTGGTTTTCTTCTTCGTATGATGACCAACCCAAGAAAGCCTCCTTATAGGCTGTATATATGTACTATATAAGGTGAGGTGAGTCAACTCCCTTCCAGTCTATAGCTTTACCCCAAACCCCTTGCAGGGGCTTTCTGATTTGACTCCCCTGCAAGGGGCCGGGGGTAAAGTTGTGTAAATCAAAAACCACCCCATACCTATTTAGGAGGGGTGATTTTTACTCTTCTATGTACTACCTTGGTAGGGTAATACCCATAAGGGGGTGAGAGTGATGCTTTTGCAGTTGCCGGAAAAATCTCATTATTCACCACCCCGCTGACCTTGCGGTCAAACAGTAGCTTGCGCTACCACGGGATGCTTATCCCGTTTGCCGGCGATCCTGGAGAGGACCGCTGACTAGGCCTGGGCGACCGGGTTGGCCGCGCGATCCGCTTCGCCGAGGAAGGCCTCGGGGAGCAGGGCCGCGGGGACGAACTGGATCGTCGCCTTGGAACCGGCCGCCGGCTTCTTGGCGAAGAGGCCGTAGTTGCTGCCGTTGCCCAGCGCCGAGGTGACGCCGAGGTAGCGGTAGCCGGCGCGGACGAGCTCGAGCACCGTCTCGTTCGGCTCCACCTTCGTGTCCTCGTAGCTGTCGGCCTTGCGGTCGATGGCGCGGAAGGACTCGTCGGCGAGCTGCACGATGCTGGTGCCGTCGCTGTTCTCGCGGGCGACGCTGCTGACGTTGGCCTCGAACTGCCC
>CAZSXL010000020.1:7211-11760 GCA_964611225.1 uncultured Gammaproteobacteria bacterium | reverse complement strand
AGCGTAGTGCGGTTGCCTACTAATGGCGTTACTTGATTAACACCGTTTATAGCAGACAGCTGATCTTGAGTGCTATTCGGTAATAACGAAATAGAGTGCGACATATCAATGGTTCCAGCTTGCATCACCCAGATATCTGTATCTACATTGTAGATATATTCCGACAACGTTTCTGACCAACCTCGGTAAAGCGCTAAGAGCAATAGAATTAGAAACACAGCAAAGGTTACACCGCCAACACTAATCAACAAACGCATTGGTTCATGAAATAAGTTTTTTCTGGCCAGAGATATATTCATTTTCTAATGGCGCTATAGTTTCTGCCTGCGTAATAAAACTGCATTGAATGCTACAATCACCGTTGATACGCTCATCAAGGCTGCCGCGACCGCTGGTTCTAAGATGATGCCTTTTACCGCTAACACACCAGCGGCCAGGGGGATAGCTACTACATTGTAGCCGGTCGCCCAGAACAGATTCTGAATCATTTTTCGATAGGTGAGGTTCGAGAGTCGAATAACTTTCGGAATATCGCGCGGATCATTTCTAACCAAGATAATCCCGGCGGACTCAATCGCCACATTGGTACCGGCTCCAATGGCGATACCCAAATCAGCTTGGGTGAGGGCTGGAGCATCGTTCACACCATCACCCACCATGGCCACTGTACGACCTTTACTTTGTAATAGTTTTACCTTTTCGGCCTTTTGATCTGGCATGACTCGAGCAAAATACTCATCAATTTTTAATTCCTGTGCAACCCAAGCGGCGACATCTTCAGAATCACCAGTAATCATGGCAGTTTTTATCCCCAACTGATGTAGAGTCTGGAGCGCTTCTCTAGATTCTTCACGAATGACATCCGCTAGCGCAATGCTACCTAACTTATTCCCGTCTACTACCACTTGTACAATCGTATGTCCAGCGGCCTGACTAGTTGATTCCGCTCCAAAATTTCCAACGTGAATCACTTTGCCAGCAATAGTTCCTGTCACGCCTTTACCGGCCACTCGAGAAAAATCTTGCACAGACAATAGCGCTAGGTTTTTTCGCTTAGCTTCCTCAACGATCGCTTTGGCCAGTGGGTGTTCCGAATGCGCGTTCACCGACGCTGCTAATTGCAACAACTGATCAGACACACTTCCGACGATACCAAATTCCCCTTTGGTAAGCGTGCCGGTTTTATCAAACAAGATGGTATCAATAGTGCGCGCCGCCTCCAAAGCGCGCCGTTCTTTCACGAGTAAGCCATTGCGTGCTGCCATGGTGGTGGAGATGGAAGCTACTAACGGAACGGCTAGTCCTAGCGCATGGGGACAAGCAATCACCAATACCGCCACCAGTCGCTCTGTGGCTGTAATGATACCGTCACCAATGAGCAACCAAGTAATAAACGTAATGCCACCCGTCACTAGAGCAATGATGGTCAAGTAAAAAGCTGCTCGATCCGACAATATCTGCAAACGGGACTTAGAAGCTTGCGCGTTGGCTACCAGTCGCATCACTCCAGCCAAAAAAGTATGCTCACCAATTTTTTCTATGACCACCTTTAGACTACCATCACCATTAATTGAGCCGGCTATAACGAGCGCGCCCGTAGATTTTTCAACTGGCCTGGATTCGCCAGTAATCACCGATTCATTAAGATCCGATCTACCCTCAATGATTTTTCCGTCAGCTGGCACTTTTGCTCCTGGTTTCACCAATACCACATCACCGATTTTTAGATCAGTTAATGCTATGATTACTGTTTTGTCACCTCTGATCACCTCGGCTTGATCCGGCAACAACTTGGCTAAGGCTTTCAAGGCACCTTGTGCCCCTTGGACAGACTTCATTTCAATCCAATGGCCAAGCAACATAATGGTAATCAATGACGACAATTCAAATAAAAGATCACGATCTCTGCCAGACAGAATAGAAAATAGACTAAACCAATAGGCAGCCGAAATCGCAATGGAAATGAGGGTAATCATGCCTGGTAACTTGGCGTGCAATTCGCGATAGGCACTGACAAGGAATACCCAGCCACAATACCAAAAGATAAAACTACCTAAGATCAGAAAAACGTATTGCGATCCAGGAAACGGTGGAGCCTGGATGCTGAAGATCATCGTAGCCATTTCGGAATAGAAAAAGATGGGGATAGTAATTACTAAGGCAATCCAAAACTTGCTCAAGAATGATGCGGTCTTGTGACCAGCGTGTTTGTCGTGCCCTTCACTGGCTGATGATTTGATAGGGTGGTGTGCATGATCCATTACTTGTTATACTACCATTATGTCAATCTATAGCCAACTGATTAAGCCAATTTTATTTCGCCTGGAACCTGAATGGGTGCATGATCACGTCACTAGTCTTGGTGAACTGCTTGGTCGTTATCGGCTTACCCGCGCGGCAATACGTGTACTATGCCGCTACGAACACACCTCATTAGAAACGACCGTTGATGGCATTCGCTATCTCAATCCAATTGGATTATCAGCTGGTTTTGATAAAGACGTTCGGTTAACACAAATCATGCCAGCCGTCGGTTTTGGGTTTATGGAAGTAGGTGCGATTACCTATCATCCGTCAGCCGGTAACCCCGGACGACACTTAGTGCGTTTACCACAAGATCAAGCCTTGATCGTGTACTACGGTTTAAAAAACCGTGGAGCTGAAGCCATTCACCAGCAGATTCAAAAACTCACCTGCCGTATTCCGACTGGCATTAATATTGCTAAAACCAATCGAGCCGATATTAAAGGCGATCAATCAATTGCAGATTATGTGCTCACCTATCGTTTATTGGGAAAGTATTTTACGTATGCAACAATTAACATTTCCTGCCCGAATACGCAGGATGGTTGCTCATTTCAGGATAGTCCGGCACTGCTGGATGGCTTGCTAGCGGCTTTACAAAACGAGACCAAAACCGGACCAGTGTATTTGAAAATTTCTAATGACGCGACAGATAAACAGGTAGATCAATTACTTGAGTTGGTTAAGCGCTATCCGGTCATCGATGGTTTTGTCGTAACGAATTTGGCCAAGCAGCGTGAGCGCTTACAGCTACAATCTTCCACAGCAACTCTAAATTTGCTCCCGGCTGGAGGTATTTCTGGAAAACCAACCGAGGCAAACAGTAATCACCTTATTAGTTACATCTATCACGCTACTCAAGGAAAATATACAATTATCGGCGTGGGTGGCATTTTTACAGCGGCCGATGCCTATGCCAAAATTAAAGCTGGAGCCTCTCTGGTACAACTGATTACGGGAATGATTTACGGTGGACCGCTCACGATTAAACGCATTAAAATCGGTTTGGTGGAACTGTTGCGACGTGATGGGTTTAGCTCAATTGAGCAAGCCCGCGGTACAGGTGTTTAAGTCAGTTGTTTCCAAGCGCTCATACCGCCACTCACATTAATCAGATTGGTAATACCCTGAGCGCGCAAGGCTAATGTTACTAGTTTGCTTCGCGTGCCAGATTGGCAAATAATATACACTGGCTCAATACTCATAAATTCAGCTCGGCGTTGCTGCACCTGAGTGGTAGGGATATTAACCGCACTGGGAATGGCACCAGTACTAAATTCTTGAGGGCTACGCACATCAATAACTTTCGGTGCTGACATTTGTTGTAAGCGGGTTTTTAATTCTGCTGCAGTAATGGATGACGTCATAGCAGACAACCCAGACTAGACTAAGTCTTTTTTCTTGTCTTCAAACTCCTTTTTATCGATTTCGCCCTTGGCGTAGCGTTCTTTGAGGACATCAATGGGTGTCTTAGTTTGAGCTGAACCCTGACCTTGTTGCATTAGCCATTTTACGAGGGCAATGATGCCAACTATAATTAGTACCCAAAACACGATCATAAAAAACCAGCCGCCAGACATTGCGCCAAAATTCATCATAGAATTTGTTGAATAATTATTAGACATCATGCCACTGCCCATCATGGATATCCAACCGCCGTAGCCAGCATCCGTGGCGGCGGTTGGGTCGCAGCCACTCAAGCGTTTACCCATGGCCACATGCATCGCTTCCTCACCGTCTTCACCCATCATGCTAATCATCATATCGTTCATGGATTCATGCGCATCGCCCGCCATCAGTCCCATGTAATACTCACCTAGAGAGCCAAAGTTCTCATCCGTCAGGTCAGCGCAATCCGCTTCTTCATCTTGTAATTGCTGCCAGATGATTTTGCCCTCGGCTTCTTCACGAGCCGTATGATCATCTGCTTCCTTGGCCAGAGTTGGTGTACTTAATAACAAAGTGCAGAGTAATACGCTCAGTGTGCCTGCAATTAATTTTTTCATATTAGCTCAAGGTTAATAATTTATCTGAAGTATGGCTAAGGGGGCGTACTGTCAATTATTCAGACCAGTTTGGCGCATTAAACGACGGGCATTTTTATAGGCAAACAGTTCTTGCACCGCTGGATCAAGCCCGGCAATAAAGGCTCGAGCGTGATTGGCTAGCGTTTCGCCCACTTCCTGGTCAAAGGTCCAGACGGCATCACCGCGATCCGTTGACCACATAAACCGGGTGGGGTGCG
>CAZSXL010000020.1:0-7201 GCA_964611225.1 uncultured Gammaproteobacteria bacterium | reverse complement strand
GCCCAATCAATTTGTAGGAGCGTATCGGTATCGGCGACCGCGTCCAAAAATGCTTGCTTGGTTACTTCTGGGCGCAGTAAATATTGATCGCCGTAGAGCATATCCACTGAATAGTAGATATTCGGATACTGGTTCATCAGGTCGATGATATCTGCTTGAATTTGGTCACCGTGCACAATAAAATTGATATTTGGATGTTTGCGCAAGGTGCGGGCAAAATCATCTGCTTGATCCTCTCCAGGATGAAAGTAGACCATTAATTTGTGGTTGTTGATTACTGGGTAAATGTTTTGAAAAATGTCAGCGGTTGGTGGATACTGCGGACCATCATTAAATGAGTAGAGTCCAATTTCGCCATAGCCCTGAAATAACCCTGGGGCGCTGCTGAATATTTCTTTTAACGTTTTGGCGTTGGCGGTGGGTGGATCATCATCCGATGTCGGTGGCATAAGAAAAGGCACAAAGCGCTTGGGATAGTTGGCTTCGGCGCGACGCGCTTCTTTAATGAAGATTTCGTAATCAAAATCTTCGTACACCGGGAAAAAGGCGAAGACCGATTTAGTGCCTTCAGCCTTTAAGGTACACGTAATCTCGGCTAGGGTAATGTTTTTACCTAATTCTGGTTGCTTGCCAGCGGCATCGACCGTTTGCGGAATATGAAAGTGAGCATCAATCAAGATACCAGCATAGGCATCGTCAGCTGGAGGGATTAATTGGATGCAGTCGTCACTAGCAGCTGTAGCTGTTGTTACGGACAAACTAAACATTAATAAACTAGCGCTGATGATTCTGCTTGGTAGTGAGATCATACGGTATTTAGTGTAGCGCGTTTCTGGATGAAAAACAAAACACCCCGTATTGCTACGAGGTGCTTGTTCGATCGCGTTAGGCGATGATTGACTAGGCAGCGAGCTGTACGTTGACAGCGCGAGGGCCTTTGTCGGAATCTTCTGTATCGAATGATACAGCGTTACCAACAGCCAATTGGTCGAAGGAGACACCCACTAAGGCAGACGAATGGAAAAAGATTTCCTTCGCTAAACCTTCAGCGGCGATGAATCCAAAGCCACGGTCCGTTAGAGTTTTGATTGATCCTGTCATAGGTTTGACTTGATTTCAAATGAATTATGTGTAATGTGGAGTTCATCGAAGTTCGACGACGCTTCTTATTGAAACTACTTTACGGTGGAAATAATATCAGAAGTCACTATAAATGTCAAGACTGCCCGTTTTCATGTCGTTTTCACTGCAAATATGCTATAATTGACTAATGCCTAGTACCACCTTATTAAGCGCCGTGGGACGCATGGATATGACGCTGGAATACATGCGTCGGCAACCCCAATATAGGGGTTTGATCCCGTTTTTGCAGACCTATTATTTGGTCACTAAGGCCGTTACAGCGGCGGGTATGCAGCGCCGAAAATTTTATAGTAATCAGGCAGCCTTAGAACGGTTAGATATTACCTTTGCCAGTTTTTATTTTAAACCGCTGGAACGGTTTATGACTGGTCAGCGTACGCAATTATCGCCGTGGAAATCCTATTTTACGTATTGCCAGTCTGGTCATGGTAATGCCTTTGTAGAATTATTACTCGGTATTAATGCCCATATTAATGGTGATTTACCCATTGCTTTGTCCGCTGTTCATTATCAGGAGCAAAAAGATTTTTACAAAATTGATGCTCTACTGCTTTCAGTGATCCCGGAGGTGATGCAGTTTTTAACTAGGCATTATCATGATTATTTGTCTTTGGGCGCAATGTTGTTGCCTAGTTTAACCGAACATGAGTTTCATAGTATTGTGGTACGGTGGCGACACCAGGCTTGGGTCAATGCGCAGCAGATTAATAAAAAAAATAGGCCGGCTGCCCGGAAACAGTTACAGGTTCAAACCGAAGTGCTAGCTCAACAGTTAATAGGGATCTTTAGCAGCCCACAGCAACTAGTACGACAGCGGGCAGCATTAGAGACGTTACGCGTTGTGCTTTAAAACAGACTATTTAATCTCCTTATGGGGAGTATGTTTGCGGCAGTGTGGGCAATGTTTGGTCAACTCTAACTTGCCAGCTTGATGCAGTTTTTTCTTATTCTTTTGCGTGTAGTAATTGACTTGTTTGCACGCGGTGCATTCCAGTTTTGTCAGACGATCTTGGGACATAGATATAACTTAACTTGATAACTTAATGTGTTGAATGGAGGTTTAATTTGGAGCCGCCCGTCGGATTTGAACCGACGACCCACAGTTTACAAAACTGTTGCTCTACCGCTGAGCTAGGGCGGCGTAACTTCTGTGCCAAAGGTGGGCTGAAAAACTTTGGCTGATTCCTTTCACCAGGAACGCAACCACCGCCAACAAACCAACTAAGGCCAGTGTACCTAGCCCAAGGATTAACCAAGCTTCGCTAGTATACGCGAGGTATCCAAAAAGTGCAACTGGCATTGCTAATAAGACTAATCCAATAAAACACGCCATCCCAACCAGCGTTCTCCAGCCAAGTAAACTAAGGTAAATGAGCAGTGTGTCCAGCCAATTAGCTTTCCATAATTGCCAAGCTTGGTGCCAACTTTGGCTGATACTTAACCGTTGTAGGACGATTCCTTGAATAGTAAAGCTATACAGGCTACTGATCACGGAACGAAGTGGTAACGCCAAACAGACTAATATAATGAGCAGTGGTAGTACAATCACCAGACCAACAATCGTAAAGGCTAAGACCACCAAGCCTAGGATGGCTCCAGCAGTGATCATGCCCATACCTATTTTGAACAATAGTGACACTGCCAACACTGGCCAAAACGTTTCGGTACCAGCCCGACATAAGGCAGTGAACTGAACTGGTTGATTTTGTTTGGCTAAGGCGGCGCCACGATAGATACCACCAAGCGCAATGTAATGTACCACCCAGGCTGTGCATATCAGTAGTACTAGGCAGATCCCGATCAATAATAGTAATAACCAGTATTCCTGGGCTAAGTCAGCCAACGCATCCATGGTTGCTATCGTTTGATAATCCATGGATTGACTATCCGTACTGGCAATATTTCCTAGACTGTAGGAGGTTTGTGTGACCCCCGCATTACAGCCACCAATGATGGCCATACCCAACAACCACATCGAACGATATTTCCAAGTGGCTCGCCACGCCCCAACTAGCAATTCACTATAGTTGATCATACCTTGTCCAATTCAACATATATGCTAGTATTACCGTCGACTTTAAAAAAGTCAATCCTTCGACATGGGTAGGTGGCGGAGCGGTCAATCGCACTTGACTGTAAATCAAGCAGCCTCAGGCTTTCGGGGGTTCGAATCCCTCCCTACCCACTGATGCAAAATAATCCCGCCAATGGCGGGATTATTTTTTATAAGGTTTCTGTTAGGCGCTCACCGTCGCCAGTGCTTTATAACGTGAACCAAAATGATCGATTCTAGATTCATAGAGCACCAAGGCGTTACAGGTTGTGGACCAACTGATGGTTTCGACTTGATCTTTTAAGGCTTGCACTTGATCCGCCCAGCAGCGGGCAATGGTCACATGTGGTCGAAAGGCTTGGTCTTCGTTGGGGCGCTCAAAAACACTGTGTAAGCGTTGTTTCATATCGAGCAGTTCGGTGCTGGGTTGGCCTTCTACCCATAACATGCGCGGTTCATCCGGATGGATAAATTTAATGACATCAAAGAGGACTGTTTGCGGTTGAAAAAATCCATTCAAACTTTGCATGGCATTAATAGCAGCTTGAGGTGAGGCTACTTCCCAGGGCGCAATAACGGTGAGGTGTAAATCGGTAGCTCGGGTCCAGCGCACTGGCCAATCCACATGCTGCATCCGCCAAGTCGCTAAGGTTTGGTTAAAGCTGTCTGGGAGTTGTAAACCGATAAAAAGCCTGTGCATAGGGCGTACTATAGCACAGCTGGCTACTCCGTGGTAGCACTGACAAGCACTGGTAATAAGTCGCGATCTTTGAAATAGGCAGTGGCATAGATCCGATAGCGGCCGTCCGGTAATTGGATAATCTGAGGATCGTTAAATGATGCCACCGCGGGGTCTGTAAAATCACTACCTTGTAGGCGCGTGCCAGCTTCTTGACTAAAAGTCTGGCCATCGTCAGTACTGATAAAACTGTAAACACTACCTTGCTTCATGGCAATTAAACGAATACGTCCATCCTCTAGACGAATCGTTTTTTCATCGACATAACTATTACTACCGCCACCGAGCTCTGCATCGCCCAGTACATTATCGTTGGTAAAAGTGAAGGTCCAGCCATTGTCTGTTGAATAGGCACGCCGGGCATTATTTAAACCGTAGAGATCACCCAGATATAACATTACTACTCCACCCGTACTATCATTAAAAAAATCGTACACTCCCAGTGAACCGTTATCTTCTGGTTGCAAGTCATAGCGCGTGCCGGTATCAGCAGTAAAGGTAACGCAATCTTCAGAACTGCGACTGGTCATACCAGTTTCTCCCGCACTTAAACCTTTGGTGTTGTTGTAACCATAGGCGCGACAGGTACCATCTGGTAACTGATGAGCTCTAAAGTTATCCTGGTCAACTGCTTCATCACTGATCGTAAAATCTAACCAATCAGAATCTGCTGTGGCGGTGCCTAGACCATGACGATTCACACCAGGTTCGGCCGCTTGGTTTTCATACAGCAGCGCCATGGTATCTTCAGACGTAAATTTCACACCTGGGTTTGAGGCATCTTCTACCCGGATGCCAGCGTCAGGTATAAAAACTAAATCGGCTGCTAAATTAAGATCCGTTTCCTCTGCTACTGTGTTTGTATTGGTCGTTGTATTCGTGCCACAATCTGCTGGACACAACGTTGCATCAGCCAGTTCAGCTGCGTCACAGCTGCTATCTCCACAAGGATTACCTGGGTTATTGATGTTACTAGTGTTTAGATTGGTCGTTGCATTATTATTTGAATTGGTTGACTGTGAAGCGCAACCACTAATGATGATACTGGCTAGGATGATGGAAAATAACTTTTTCATCTGCTTATTATTTCAACTATTAATGTTCTTGGCAAGCGTGCTGCCAGCTAAGTGGCCGGTAGCCCAGGCGGCTTGCAGGTTATAGCCTCCGGTATAACCATCGATATTTAGGATTTCACCGGCAAAATATAAACCAGGACAGAGCTTGGATTCCAGCGTGCGTGGATCTACTTCAGACAGCTCAACACCACCAGCGGTGACAAATTCATCGCCAGCGGCACGACCAATTACGGCCAGTGGACAACGTTTGAGCTGATCCAACACTCGTTGGCGCATGATGTTGCTGACCTCGGCATTGGTTTTTTCGGCCGACAACCCCAGTTCTGCCACCAGTGCATTGACGACCGACTTTGGTAACCAGGCATGCAGGGTGGTACGTAATTGTTGTTTTGGATTCTGGTTAATAGCAGTGTTTAATTCGTGGCGCAATTGTTCGTTGGACATGGTAGGTATAAAATCAATCAGCACCGGCAGGGGATGACTGGCGTTATAGTCTTCAAAGGCTACTTGTGACGACAACGCAAACACCGCTGGTCCGCTGATCCCTTGATGAGTGCAGACAATGGGTCCAGTAAAGCTATAGTCTTTGTGTCCCTGCACAGACAGGCCAACGGCCAGGAATGATACACCAGATAGTTGTTTAATCCACTGGTTGGAGACAATAAATGAATTTAAGCTAGCGGCTAGGGGAGTGATGTGATGCCCAAGCGTTTCGGCAAACTGATAGCCTTCGCCGGTAGAGCCCGTGTGGCGATAAGCCTGCCCGCCAGTTGTCAGGATTAATTTATCTGCCAGGATAGTATCTCCAGACTGCAAGGTAATCTGAAAACGATCCGTTTTTTTAATTGCTGCCACACTGGTACGCAATCGTAGTTGTACGGTAGGTGCTTGAAACAGGCGCTCAAACAGATCAACGACATCTTTACCGATGTCGGATTGTGGAAAGGCACGTCCATCGGCTTCTATTTTCAGCGGCACGCCGTGCTGTTCAAACCAATCATACACTTGATCGGGCGGAAAATGATACATGGCCGTACTTAAAAACTTACGTCCACGTTGGTAGCGTGTTAAGACGGTTTTAATATCATGGAAACCAGTAGTGACGTTACAGCGCCCACCACCAGAGATTTGCACTTTACGGCCCATCAGGGCATTTTTTTCTAACAGGATAATACGACTGGTTGGTGCCAGGGCTTGCAGTGTAGCGGTGGCCATCATGCCGGCTGCTCCAGCGCCGATTACCGCAATGGTCATATTAATCGCGCTCTTGCAAGCGGAAAAAAGAGTTCGCCAGGAATAAGGTGACAACTGCCCAGCCAATCAGAATCAGTAGCTGTACATAAACTTCGCTCAAGCCTTTATCTAGTGTTACTGTGCTGCGCATTAGGTCAGCCAGCACAGCGATCGGTAACTGCTCGACCACTAGTCGTAACCAATCGGGTAAGTTGTCAGTCGGAAAGAAAATACCACCCAGCAGCAACATCGGAAAGGCAATTAAGTTAGCCAGCACCGGTACCGATTCCACTGTCTTAGCCAAACCAGACACAAACAGACCCAGTGATAAAAAGACAATATTACCGAGCACGATTAAACTAAGCAGCCAGCCCCAGTGGTTAAAGTGCACATCAAATACTAACCAGGCTACGGTAATCAGGATACCAGCTTGGGTCATCGATAAAATGAGGCGAGCTAGCATATTACCTAAGACATATTGCCAAGGACGAATCGGTGTGGCAATGATTCGTTTTAAAACCCCTTTTTGTTTGGCGTCCACAATCGCAAAAGCTGTACCAAAGATCCCTAGTTGCATAATGGTCATGGAGATAATGCCCGGAACTAAGAAATCAATATAGCGGGCTGGTTTACCTGAAATAGTTTCGGTAGTGAACGTGACGGGGGATGGTGGTTGAAAAAACTGTTGCACAATCATTTTCCCAATGGCGGATTGGGATGGGTTCGATGGATTTTCGTAGACCTTAATCTCGTTTGGTGTAGCGTTCGGTATTTCAATCACTAAATCACGTTTATTGTCTTGTAAGGCAGCCGTTTCTAACTCCTTAGTATCCGTGGTGACTTCTAGAGCATCCACGGCAGACATCGCATCGACAATGGTTTGGGCGCTGGCATTCGTGTGATCGTAGACGACACCAAGCCGAATGGAGACGTCATTAGAGCGCGTGACATAACCAA